>VXZL01000164.1 GCA_009845505.1 Candidatus Poribacteria bacterium
TTAGGGAGTGGCCCGAATTTCCGGTGGCAGTACAATCACCTTGTCTACGGTCTACGTCTAAAGGTAAAATCCTAGCGTCAAGAACATTACCATCAGATCCATCTTCAAAGGCAATGCACATTGAACAAATGTTCTTAAACAAGGCTGCGATATCCTGATCCAGTTCACCAAGGGTTTTCACAGCTTTTGTTGAATACGACCCTGGTTTCTCAATTTCACCTGCTAATACACGAGCGAAACGACGCTGCATCTCTTCAGTGCTTTTCTGACTGGCTTCTTTCTCAAAAATGTTAAACCAATCATTGTCAATTGTCTTTTCTGATTCATTATCAACTTGCAATTCTTTTGAATTAGTGTACTGCTTTCCCTTAAGTATATTTGCAGCAAAATCTAAGATTTTCTCAAGATTGTACTGTTCTCGAAGAATTTTTTTTGCAAATGTGTTCGAGGCTCTCTGTGGAAATTCTGGGTCAACCTTTATCTGCCGGATAATTTGGGCATTAACAGCCTCTGTAATTTTAATACGCGATTCCGATTCTGCCCGCTTCTCGGCGGATCTCCGTTCAAGTGCTCCAACAGGTATATCAATTAAAGCAGAACCCAACCTGTCCAAAGCCTTTAGCACATTTCGTCTGATTGGCGCTGGAATAGTTGTATCCAAAACAACATCAGTAACAGTATCA
Organism: Candidatus Poribacteria bacterium; assembly: GCA_009845505.1. Classification (GTDB taxonomy): domain Bacteria; phylum Poribacteria; class WGA-4E; order WGA-4E; family WGA-3G; genus WGA-3G. The sequence continues at coordinate 684 of VXZL01000164.1, forward strand.
AGCGCAGTGTTTGATGCATCTTCGGTTGTTTCTGGTAAATCAGGTTTAGTTTCGTTCGACATTGTGAAATCCTTTTCGCTTGCACAGTGCTTTGTCCAGTTTCAAATTCAGGGTGGCTGTCTTGGTTTGTAGTAGGGCAATTCATTGCCCGTTGTTGCCGGGCGGACGTGCGATAAATCGCACTACTACGAACCTACCCTCAAATTCAAAGTTGACCGAGTAATAGGTTGCGCATAAACACTCAAAAGGGAATGTATACCACTCGATCCCGTAAATCTTCTGGAACACCTGCGAACAAAATGAGTTCGAGCGTATCAATAATCTCTCTGTAAGAGAATCTGGGACGCAAGAGCAAAATACCGGGAATGTGTCTACCTTCTTGAAGGTGTGCTTCCAAATGTATAGGCATCGTGTTTCGATTTGATGAGATAAGGATGTACGCCTCGCGTTCAAGAAATTCAAGAATTTCCTTGTCTTTTGTACCAAGTGGCGGTACACCGGCACCACCGATAACGCGAATTTCGACATCGGGGTGTCTCCGTATGAGACCATCTCGGATAACATGCGAAGTGTCTTCATCAAGAAGAAAACGCATCTGAGATCTGTTCATTGTCACTTTTCGCGGATGCCATCCTTTGAGCTTCCTCCTGCGCCTTTATTTTTATTAGACGCTTCACACCCGGGGGTGGGTTCTTTCGCTGCACCTCATAGGCAGCCTCCATCCGTTTGTATCCCGCTTCAATATAGGCATCTATCACCTTTTTGTTGAATAAGTAGTAAGTAATTGTTGCATAGATCTGTTTTAAAGTCAGATGTGGATAATGTCCGTGAATCTCCTTAGGGCTTGCACCCTCAAGAAATTTTTCAATTACGATTTCAATCCCGACACGTGTTCCTTTAATCCGAATCGTTTCAGGGTTGACAAACTCAAAGATACTTACAAGTTCCATGAGGCACCTCCTTTTCACATCTTCTATCGATTGGTTCAAAACGTCGCACCTGTGTCGCCGGTATCGCCTGTGGGGGCAATTTTCACATCTTTTATCGCTTGGTTCAAAACGCTAACTCTCTAATATTATACCGTATCCTCCAGAATCTTTACAACGTTTTCAGCGATGCGTTCTTCGAGTTGATGTGCTTCGGCATTCAGTACCGCTAATTCCTCGTTGAGCTCCGTAAACCGCTCAGTAAAGTCAAAATCGTCTGCACGCTGTTCAGCGACACCGACATAGCGGCCAGGGTTGAGGCTCCACCCTTGTGCTTCAATTTCGGCAATCGTCGCGACCTTACAAAGTCCGGGAACATCCATATATGCTGCATCAGGGAATTTCGTCGTGAGGAAATCTGCACTGTCGTGTTGATTCTCAGGGGATTCACCTCGATAAAGTCTGACGATATTGGATAGGAATTCAAGCTGCTTGGGTGTGAATTGCCGATGGGCGCGACTCACCTGTTGGTAGAGGTGGCGCGCATCAATGAACAGCACTTTATCACGTCTATCGGTGTGGCGTTTAGATTTGTCGAAAAACCAGAGGGTACAGGGCAAGGTGACCGTATAAAAGAAGTTTGAGGCGATGCTGACAATGATATCGACTGCACCGGATTCGATAATTTGACGGCGGATGTCGAGTTCAGAGGCACGGGCATCGGCGGCGGAGTTCGCCATGACAAAGCCTGCACGCCCAGACTCGGACAGCGAACTGTAGAATAACTGAATCCAGACGTAATTGGCGTTATCGACACGAGGCATGCCGAAAGGGAACCGAGGATCGTCTTTAATCCGCTCCCTATCCACGCGATCGACATTGAAAGGCGGATTTGCCATGACGAAATCGAATCTACTCAAGCAGTTATGCGGGTCCTCGTAGTAGCTATTTGCCTGTTTGACATCCCCCTCAAGTGCATGAACGGCGAGGTTCATCTTACACAATCGAATCGTTTCGGCGACGCGCTCTACCCCGTGAATGCTGATTTGTCCTTGCTTTCCGTTTTGCTGATGGTTGCGGATGAAGGCTGCACTCTGGACGAACATGCCACCGGAACCGCATGCAGGATCGAGAATACGACCGTGAAAGGGTTGGATAATCTCAACGATAAGTTTCACGAGGGAGGTAGGCGTGAAGAATTCACCCCCGCGCTGTCCTTCGCTCATGGCGAAATTGCCGAGAAAGTACTCGTAGACCTTTCCGAAGGCATCTCCCTCAATATCCATGGGAATCTGTTCCATGATGCGTAGGAGTTCAAGGAGTGTGCTCTTTTCGAGGCGATTATAAGTCTTAGGCAGGACTCCGTTGACCTGCGGATTTTCTGCTTCAATTGCCTTCATAGCGTCAGTGATCGCTTGCCCAACGTTCGCACTCTCCGGCAGATTGAGGAGGTATTGAAATCGTGCGGTATCCGGTAGGTAAAATGCGCCGCGCGCTTGATACTGCGTTCGCGGATCCGTTCTACTTCGCTTACCCGCAGCGGTTTCGCTGCCAATCTCTCGTGCGACTTGTGTGAATTTATGATCGGCGTATCTCAAAAAGATTAGCCCAAGTACGGGTGTAGAGTATTCTGAAGCGCGGAGGCGTGAATTGGCTCTGAGTTCATCGGCGGCACTCCAGAGCCGATTTTCGATCTCGGCGAGGTTAGCGTCCATGATATTTCCTTATTAATAAAATTTTTGCTTTCATTAGGCGTTTCCTATTTGAAAGGGGAATTGCTCGGCAACGACGAATCGGTCATTCGTCTCTGGCGAGCGGTAGATAAGGCTAAGAGATACTATTTCACACCGTATCGGTTGCCACGCTGTCTGGAGTCGGTGTTGTTCACTCTCAAGGGATCGGTGTTGGAATTGCCCAACGGAGAGGTGTGGGTGGAATCCGCCTGCGAACCGTGCCGTGTCATCGTAGTTAGGCAGATGCTGTAGGAGTGTGTCGTGTAACCGCACGATTTCATCTGCCGGTTCGGGAACGAGAAACATCGTACACGATCTGCGATGTTTGAAAGCGTCAAAACGTTTCAGTTGAATAGAAAAGGGTATTATCTGCTGTGCGGCTTTTGCGAGTGCAGCGGTAACATCTCTGAAATCGCGGCGTTCAGCGAACGGATAGAGCAGCGTTATGTGTGGCATCCATCGCACGAAGTTTCGGTCGTGGACTCTGCGGATGGCTTGGATCGGTGGTTGTGCGGATTCCGGGGGGATGAGAACAACGGCGGTTGTGTGGGTTTTGCTTGGCATATTTTAGTTGTCGGTTATCGGTTAACGGTTGATTGTCAGAAAGGCTCGGTGCGGTTGGAAACCGCACCTACCAGTCACGAAAGATAACGCACGCTTCCATTGGATATAGATCAATCTCTGCTAACAGACATTCCCCAACGCCCGCCGTCAACGTGTATTGTCTGCCCTGTGATATAGGAAGCGTCGTCACTGAGGAGAAAGGTGATGGCTGATGCTATCTCTTCGGGGCCACAGCGGCGTTTCATGATGCAGGACCTGATAGGTGTCTCCTCTAACTCCTTTTTCCGAGCCGCGGGGTCGGATGCTCTCCCGAAGTGCATCTCTGTGACAACCCAACCGGGGGCAACGGCGTTAACTCGAATCCCGTATTCGACGAATTCGTACGCCATCGTTTTCGTGGCAGAGACCCATGCGGACTTAATGGCATCGTAGACCCATCCGCCGGGTCTGCCGAGGTAGCCGCCCTCTGATGAGAGGTTGACAATCGCGCCACCTTCCTGTTTTAAGAGGGGTAATAGGTGCTGCGTGATCATTACCCACCCTCGAAGACCGATAGACGTTTCGGGGCCCCACGTTTGTTGCCACGTGCCATCTTCAATTGCGCCACCGCCCGCGATAGCGGCATTATTGACGAGGCTATGGAGTGCGGAAAATTTTTCTGAGACGACTTGTGCTGCTGCGATGACACTTTCATCATCAGCGAGATCCACTTCTACAAAGAGTGCCTTCCCGCCTGCTTCTTGGATTTCCGAGACAGCCTTGTTTGCCATATCTGCGTTGATGTCAGCGATGATAACGTGTGCCCCTTCGGCTGCCAGACGATTTGCCGTTGCTCTGCCGATGCCAGAAGCACCGCCTGTTATTAAAGCGACTTTATCTGTAAAACGGATTGTTCCCCATGGGTTTGCTTGCATCTGTTGTTACTCCTGGTCAATTTTTTAAAGTACTGTTTCAAAGTCACAAACTAACGGTTTATCCTACACACCAGCGGCGAATCCACCATCCACGAGGAGGGAGGCACCCGTGACCCACTCGGCATCGTCGGAGGCGAGGAACACAGCGGCGCGTCCGATGTCTCTCGGCAGCCCGAAACGTGGCAAAGCGGTTTTCTCCAATGCCTCTTCAATCTGTTCGCGGGTGAGGTAGTCCTGAATGGCTGTTTCAATATATCCCGGACAGATGGCGTTGACAGTTATACCGAATTGACCGATTTCTAATGCTGTATCTCGAACCATGTTGACGACAGCCGCTTTCGCCGGTGCATACGCAGGTCCCGCACCGCCGCCGTAGGCATGGACAGAGGCGATCTGGATAATCCTTCCAAATTTCGATTGCTTTAGATGAGGGAGTGCGAGTTTCGTTGCGACGAAGATGCCGCGGAGGTTTACACTGACGACTTTGTCCCAGTCGGCGATGGAGATCTCTTGCGCGCCACCGGGAATGTGGATACCGGCGTTGTTGACGAGGACATCGAGCCCTCCGAAGTGTTCGACAGTCTGCTGGATTAAGTCCGCAATTTGCGATGCGTCAGAGACATCGGTCTGGACGAATATTCCTTGCGCACCGAGTTTCTCAATTTCTTCAACGGTTGGTGTTGTGGTATCGGTTTCGTGGTACTTGCCCCGAAGCGGTGTCTCTTGCTTATCGGCGATGACGATCCGCGCACCTTCACGGGCATATTCGAGGGCGATGCCGCGTCCGATGCCTGAACTCCCGCCGGTTATGATAGCGATCCGATCCTTAAGTACCATGAAGCTTTTCCTTAAGTTGCAACGACTCGTAGGTACCCGATTTTCTCGTCGGAAGGTGTGATGCGAATCTCCACGTTTCGATTCAACTGACTGAGGATTGTAAATAGTTTATCAACGTTAAAATCAAAATCCCCATTTTGTATTCGGGATACGTCGGATGGATCAAGTCCAAAGTGTGTTGATGCCTTTGCAGGAGTCAACTCAAGTTCCTCAAAAAGTTGATAGATTTTAATCACAAGATCCACCCGTAACTGCTCACGTTCAGCTTCTTCTTTCGAGAAACCGATGTCTAAGAATACGTTTCCAGAACTCTCCTCAATTTTGATTTCTTCACTCATTTTTTTCCTCCATCTCTTGCGCTACCTTCAGACGTTGTTTAATTAAGTCAATTTCCTTTTTCGGGGTCCTAACACCACGAGTAGATTTCTTTTGAAATGCATGAAGCACATAGATGCTCTTGCCAATTCTAATAGCATAAACGGCACGGTAGGTGTTCGTATCATAACGAGCCGTAATTTCTAATACACCAGAACCCACTCCTCGTAAAGGTTTGGCATTAATGTGCTTACGTCTGGATTGAGCAGCATTTAACGCTTGTCCTACTATTCTTCTTACAGGCTTGGGGAAACGCTGCACCTGTTCACGGGAATCTCCAATCCATTTCACATCTCTCATGATTTCATTCAAAACCTCACTCCGCTGATATTATACTGTATCCTCCAAAATCCTTGCAACACTTTCTGAGATGCATTCGGGCGATTCGATTTAGATTTTTTGTCGGTTACACAGGCACAGACTAACAGTCTATGCTACAAAAAGAAAAATTAGAAATATGACCTACCGAGCGAGCTCCCGGTACCGAAGGCGTTGTAAGGCATGCCTGCAGGTACGGTGCGGACACCCCAAGTTTCAGTTGTAGCGTCATAGCCGACCCCCATTGAAATCGCAGGTTCCTGAATTAGACTAACTTGGAATGTGAAATCTTGGCGGACGTTGTTGTAGACCGAGTCTTGTCGCTTGATACCAATCCGGTTCCATGAGATGCGGAGATTCCAGTCGTGAAGATTCCGAGTCATCGTAATGCGCTGAGAATAAAACTGCCGCTCAATCGGATAGTAGATGAGACTGATATCAAATTCAAGGTTTCGACTGAGGCGGTAGCGTCCGGTAGCAGTGATTGCCCGGGACGCTTGCCTTGAAGTGTGGCGTTTACTAAAGGAGTTCCCAAGGCTCACGTTCCACGTCTGTCGCGTATAGCGGATATTAGAACGGAAACCGACCATTTTGAAAATTTGTCCGTCAACCGGATGCGGATTCGGATCGTGGGTGAACCGAACGGTAACATTTAGGTTTCGACTCGGGAGAGGTACAAATGTAAGATCACTCTCAACAGGTGTGTATTTACGCTTATATAACGGGTCAAATTCAGTGAAATCAGCGGTAAGCCGTGTATCATAATAGAAAACACGATGCGCCGATTGGCTCCGTCGGGTTTTAATCTCAAAACTTGTGCTGAAGTTATAGGAAAGCATCTTCCGCTCAAAGAAATAGGTACTCGGTCCGAACGGATAGAGACTTTCGTCCTCATCAACAGGCGGTTGATAATCAAATCGGAGCGAGGATTGTATCTCGTGCCGCAATTTCCGCAATCCGGGGATGTAACTGACATCAAAGATACGGAAGAGTGTATTCGTCGCGGTTGCATTGATACTGTAAACACCGCGTATAATGTTCCTATTTTGGCTTTGATCCCGGTCGTGCCAAATCGCGTTTGTGTTAAGATAGAGACTCAGCTGGAGTTCACGGAGCGGTGTAATCAGAAGCGTTGATTGCTTTCGGACATCGAATCCGAGATCCATTGTCTGTAGGTACACATCCCGCTCCTCACCGCCCTTACCACGATAAACCTCTCTAAAGAAATTTCCAAGTTCAACATCCAGGTCAAGACTCGTACTGTCCAGTGTGGGAACTGTAAACATTGAGAGAAACGGTGTTTCCGTTTTGAATTTCTCAGCAATGGATACCATACCGTCGTTGAGGGTTTCAAAGAGTGGGAATGCATTCACACGCATTCGTGAGAAGTTCAAAGTGAGTTGTGGGAGTTTTTGCAATGAGTTTGTACCCTCACCCGTGAAATCGTGAATGTGGCGGACTTCAACCCTACCTGTGAAGTCCCCAATAGTTTCTCGTGAAAACCTGAGATTCCCGTTCTCATCAAGATCGTCTCGACTGGAGGCAGAGAAGGCGGTACCGTAGGTGAGTATGCCGAAAGAGTTGAGCGTCGATTCACCCGGAAGTTGCAAATCCTCTTTATAATTAAGGGCGCGTAACTCTGTCCTACCGTTAAAGCTGATGGGGCGTCTGCCGGCTTCTCGGCTGTCCCACGGGGTAAAGAACGATTGGGTATGTGCCCATCGCATAATCCAACTTCTACCAATCCGAGTGGCGTTCTGACGTTCATAAGAGTAGCGATCCGCGCCGTAGAAGTAGATATCCCCTCGATACGCCCGCTTTCTATCGACTTTGATAAGACGGAAGGATCTCCGTGTTCTAATCGGGCGACGGCTATGTTCGCCAGCGTACAAGCTCTGCGCTTCCGAGGCGACAGCACTTGGGTCTTCCCACCTTCCGCGAAAGTCGTGTTGCCTGTAGACTCCCTCTTCCGTGTCTTCTTCTTCCGTTTCTTCGTCTGAGTCGGCTACATCTTCGTCTTCTGTCTCACCGTCTTGATCGCCTTCCGGTTCAATTGCCTCCGTCTCTTGACTTTCCTCTTGAGACTCCATTTCTTGGAGGTCTTCCGGTTCAGTCGTTTCAGCATCTTGGATTTCTTCTTCTGCATCGCTGGTTTCAATTTCCTCTGTCGGTTCTGGAACTGTAGGTGGCACATCCCCCCCTTCTACATCCATTTCGTCGGTCTTTTGTGTCTCTGGGGCATCTCCATTTTCTTCGCTGCCCTCTGGTACTGGATTCATTATGCCTTCGTAAAAAGTCTCCCATTCCGCCTCGAATTCTTCAGCGAGTGCTTCAAAAGTAGGTGTTTCCTCTTTTTCAATTAATTGGAAGATGTAAAATCCTTCTGGCGTAGAAACAGGACGACGCTCTGTAACATCACCCGGGTTTTCCATACGCCTAACAGAGTATTGCCAAGCGGTATCCATCTCATTTAGCAGCATCCCTTTGCCTTCATTAATTTCGGAAAGCGTCGCTTGGATATAGTCAGAGAGGACATCGGCGCGTTGTAGGAGTTGTTCAAAGGATTCACCCTCATGTGCCTGTTGTAGGAGATCGTTAGCTAATTCCCGGAGCATCGCTTCGGTATCATCGCTTGCAGTAATATTGATGTCGATGCGGCGAAGTCTGACTTCACGCTCGCCATAAACGTCAATCACGCGATCGGCTTTGAGAATATGAAAAGCGGACTCCGTCTGTATAATCGAACTCACTTCGCCTTCTTGTAGTGCAAAGGCGGCTGCCTCCAAAGCGGGATCGAGTTTTGGATTTCCGTCTTCATCCGTTTCGCCGGGAACGAGGAACCCTATATCGCCGCCCTCATAACGGGTGTCAGAGTGGTCAGAGTTGCTTTGTGCGAGTTGGGCAAAGTCCGTGCCTTCTTCTAAAGCCTGCGTTCGGACTTCCTCGGCACTCTCTTTCGCGCGGGCGATATCCTCATCCGTAATCTTATATTCAAGGAATAGTTGCCTCAGCCAATAACGATCATATTCACCGTCAAGTCGTTCTTGTAACTCGTTCGCCTTCTCTTCCAATTTGGTGCGTTGGTTCGGCGTTGCATCCTCCGGAATAGCGATATGTATCTCTTTATACTTTGTATCACGAAAACGATACTTTCCCTCAAACCCGTAACCTTGTCCTCGCCGCGCGCTTCTGTCATAAAGGAGTGCGGCATCGTAGCGTCTTTTACGAACAAGGGGTTGGATAATGCTGAGATAGGGTCCTTGGTAGCTGTCGGTTCCGACTTTGACGATAATCTTGGCAATTTTCCCTTTGCGTAAGTCGCGACGGATGGCTGGAAAGTAGAACAAGGGAAATCCGCCGATGCGCAGGACGATGTTCTTGGCAATCAGTTCCTGATTCATTCGGACAATCACTTCAGAGACACTGAAATAGTAGTGTGGATGTTCCAGAGAACAGGTCGTCAGGGTCGCGCCACGGACATAAGATTTATCTTCCTCTATTTTAAAGATTTCGCTACCGCCAAAATACCAAGGATCGCTATAAGTAAATCCATTTCTGGCGATTCCCTTTTTGGTTTCAAGGTTAAAGACGAGTTCATCGGAATAGGTTTCTTCGTCACCGACCTTAAGGTGAACGTTTCCAGAAGCACGCATCAGATTTTCATCAAAGTCAGCCCAGACATGATCAGCACGCAGGATGACATCTTCAAATTTGACGAGGGCGTTGCCGTGAATTTGAACAAAATTCTCCACCATCGACACACTGTCACCATCACCAATCACCATGCCTTCCTCAGGAACGTCGGTTTCTGGATTCAAACGTTCAGAGGCAGTTTCGCCTTCCGCTTCCGTCTCATCCGTTGCATCGGGAGGCTGTTCCGCATCAGTCGGCGTTTCGTCTGTGGCATCAGGGGGTTGTTCCGCATCAGTCGGTGCTTCATCTGCGGTATCAGGGGGCTGTTCTCCATCAGTAGGCGTTTCGTCTGGAGTGTCAGGTGTCTGTTCCCCATCAGTCGGTATTTGTTCCTGTGGCGGGGCATCTTGGGCGATAAGCACCTGTGGAGGACAGAAGAGATAGGCAATAACCAAAACACCTATGCCTATAACCGCGATTGAAGCGGCTTCTGCAAAAATAGAACGACGGCGCGATACAGCGTTTCCTGTACCTACGCGTTTCTTGTTGGAGCATCGGTGTTGGTGATAGGTAGGCAGATCGGGGTGGCTTTTTCTCACGTATCTCTTACTCTTTCAATTTGATCTGGATGTAAGCGTTCGAGATGAGGTTGTCGGTGTATACGTCCCACTCTTCTTGAAAACGCTGTTGACGGAGTATCGCAGTAATCTGTTGTTTCTCGGCTTCAGTGAGGTCCGGGGTATTTCGCGCATCGACTTTGAAGATGTGAACGCCAGACTCAGTTTCATGTGGATTGCTGTAAGTCCCTGCTGCGAGCGGTTCAATGATTGTACGGGTTTTAGGGTTGAGTTCAGTTAGGGATCTAACTCCGAGGTCGCCACCGTTTGCTCGCGTCTCAGTGTCGTCGGAATAAGTTGTGGCGAGTGTGCTAAAATCTTCTCCATCTTCCAATTTTTTGAAAATCTCGACACTTCGCTCGCGTGCCACTTGCATCGCTTCCGCACTAATTTCGAGAGGCACAATGAGATAGCGAAACGCAATCATTTTATTGTCTTTTGTTTCGACTTTAAAAAGGTAAAGTCCTTCATTCCCTTCAATCGATTCACTCAGCTCACCGGCTGCTAAATTCGTCAAGACGTTCTGAAATACCTCTGGAAATCTGTTGAGTTCTTCAGTTGTGGCTTCGATAAGGATACCCGCTTGTGAAGTCGTATTCTGCTTTGAGGTATAGCGTTTTGCAATCTCTTCAAAATTAGAACCCGCTGCCAAGATTTCTTCGCGCGCTTTTCCAGCCTTTTCGTAAGCGGCATTGCGGTCAGCTTCGGTCGGTTCATAAGCGATAAAGATATGCCGTAAATGGACTTTATCCGCCTTAACCGGCAATTGATCCTGATTTTCCTCAAAGAACTTTCGGATCTCGCTGTCTCGTACCTGCAACCGCGGGACAATTCTGCCCATAACAAGTTTTTCGGCTTTAAGGTTCCGTTCTGCCTGTTCACGAAAAGCGACGACTGTCATGCCTTCTCTATTTAACTGTTTTTTAAATTCCTCGTCGGTTTCAATCTGGTATCTATTTTTAAATTCTTGGACGTACTGCTCCACCTCGACATCGCTGACAGTGAGTTGCAA
>VXZL01000022.1 GCA_009845505.1 Candidatus Poribacteria bacterium
CTCGATACGTCTGCCAACCTGATACAAGAGTTATACCACATTTTTGACTAAATGTCAAGTTTATTTTTACCACAAACGTTTGCCCGTTTACATCCCCAAGCTAAAGCATGGGGTCTTGACGGGAAGATTGATAACAGACTTCAACAGGACAATCAAACCTAAACGTCAAAGATAGAAAAATATTCAACTTTACTGCTGACAGCCGCCCGCTGCCCACTGATAACTATTTGACGCATTTCTTGCTGTGTGCTAAACTTGTATATCATCAAGGGAGGAGAGGTATAATGAAACAGATATTTTGGATCGCTATTATTACCGGCTTGTGCATAGTAACTGTTCCTCTTTCTGCGGATCTGTTAGATGATGCCGTTGGCATCTGGCTCTTCGATGAAGGTAAAGGCGGTGTCGCTGCGGATACGTCGGGCAACGGGAACGATGGGGCAATTACGGGCGCGAAATGGGCAGAGGGCAAATTCGGCGGTGCCTTGGAATTTGAACCGCCGCATGTTGTGACTGTTGAACCCTCTGATAGTCTCAATTTCAAAGATCAGATGACGATTGCAACGTGGGTCTATATGAACAAAGGGGTCTCCGATACCGCTATTAGACGCAACGGTTCTTACCTATTGGAGGTCCAATCACTAACTGAACGAGTGCCAGGCGGTTATGTTTTTGGTATCTGGTCGGGAGGCGGTTTTACCGGCGGGGTGTGGGGAACATCTGTTATTGAACCTGAACAGTGGTATCACATCGTTGGACTCTACGATGGAAACGAGATGAAACTCTATGTAGACGGCACGCTTGAATCTGCTGTTAAACAAGGCGGGGACGTAGATCAGGCGGGTGAACTACTTTTCGGTACTTTCGGTGGCGAGAAATTCCTCGGCAGATTGGACGAAGTTATCTTCTTTAACCGCGGCATTACAGACGCAGAAGTTACAGAACTGATGAAAGGTGTGGAGGCAGTTCTACCCGTTTCACCCAACGGTTTACTCACAACAACCTGGGGGCAACTCAAGAATCGTTGAGTGCCTTGACACACCCCTTACGAGTGTTATCATATAAGAAATCCAAAAAATCACAATTCTTAAACATTGTATCAAGAGGGACACCATGGCAGACATGGAACTGAATCAATCAAGACTCACATCGCCAGCCTCACAGCACAATTTTCTGACAGCCGATGACTTGGCTAAGCAACCGGAGGATGGGAGTCGCTATGAACTCGTGAAAGGAATACTCCGAAAAATGCCACCTGCTGGATTTGAGCACGGTATCTGCGCCGCTGAAATCGGAAGCAAACTTAACGTATATGTTAAAACGCATAAATTAGGATATGTATGCGGTGCCGAAACAGGTTTTAGGATTGCTCAAAACCCAGATACAGTGCGCGCCCCAGATGCTGCCTTCGTTTGTCAGGCATCCATTGAACGGCAAGGCATTGTCAAAGGCTATTGGGAGGGAGCACCGGATTTAGCGGTTGAAGTCATTTCTCCCGGCGATACTTATGCTGAGGTTGCCGAAAAGGTGGAAGAGTGGTTAACTGCTGGTTGCAGGATGGTGTGGGTTATTAATCCACGTAGGGAAACTGTAGAGGTTCATCGTCCGGATGCGGATTTCGCCATCCTACGTGGGAGCGATACACTTGACGGTAGTGATGTTGTTGAAGGATTCCGATGTCAGGTTCAAGATGTCTTCGCGTAACTTAGGTGAACATCTGAGGTGCACCCAGTCGGCACAACGAATAAAGGAACGCTACTCATGAAACAATGGCAACCAACATCTGCACAAAAAACACAATACGAGACTGAAGGCTATTTTATCGAGCACAACGTTATCTCAGAGGACTTGGCAACACAACTCCGTGGTGTCATTCGCAACGTTCTTATGCTACCCAACGCTGGCGAGTTCGCCGATTACGATCCCATGGATCCGATGCAGGACTCACCAGAAGGACGTATCGCACGCTTTCGGAAACTCGCTAACTTTTGTGTCGAATCACCACTGATATGGCACAACATTCATACCGGGCCCACAGTACTCAACATCGCACGCTATTTTCTTGGCGATAACATCATTGTGAAGTTCAACAGCTGCTTTTTGAAACCGGCGCACACAGGTGCAGCAACGCCGTGGCACCAAGACAATGGACTCTGGCGCGATGGCGATACGGAGTCTTTCAATATCTGGATACCCCTTGAACCCGCAACTCGGGAAAATGGATGCATGCAGTTCATTCCGGGTAGCCACAAAACTGAGGTTGTTGAACACGTCTTATATGCCGATAGCATTCATGGCGAAATTCCGCGCAAAGTCGTTCCGGGAATGATTAAAAAACACGGCGTACATCATATTGCGTTGGATACTGGAGATGCCGTCATTTGGCACAGTAGTATGTGGCATTACAGCCCACCGAATCCGAGTGAGAAGAGCCGTATTGCGATTGCTGGTGTCCTGACAAATCCAGAGATCACCAAGAAAAACAAACGCCACTTTCCTAACGCCAAATGGGCGATGAAAAACGGTGAAATCTGCACACAATTTCCACCGGAACCCATTCCGAAGTGGATCGAAACTAACGCACCTTTTCAACCGTTTCCACCCGCTAAGGACTAATACGATGGCATCGAAGAAACCGAATATCGTCTGAAGGAGACGTGAAACATGAAATCCAAAGCGATAAGAACTCATCTCATAAATCCGAAACGATATATCCCGTTCCTGAGTACCGGCAATTCAGTTGGTTTCTTAGTCATAGTGGCGGTCATTTCCTTATGTCTCGCTTGCGACAACGCCGAACGGACGACACAAATTATAACCGCACCAGAGGAGGCAGCTGAGCAGCTTCCTCAGGGCGAAGGATTGGATATCGGTGCATTGGCACCTGATTTTTCGTTGCCAGATAGCAAAGGAAAGACCCACAATTTCTCGCAATATCGCGGACAGAATCTCGTCATTGTCTTCTACCGCACTGGCACCTGAGCCAATTGTCGTGCGCAGCTCGGTGAGTTGCAAGAAGGCTACGAAGACATCCAAGCCGAAGGCGCGGCACTCATAGCAATCAGCGCCGACCCACTAACGCTTGTTGACTCAACACGAAAGACTCTTAAAATCACGTATCCGCTGCTCGTGGATACAGACAAAGTGACAATTACCGCTTATAATGTTATTGATCCAAGCGACTCGGATATCGCGCGTGCAGCGACCTACATTATTAATCAGGAGGGTCGGGTCGCATCGAAATTTTTGGATGCTGTTGGAAATCGCACGGGTCCTGACCATATTCTCGCAGAACTAAACGAATTATAAATTGCAAAAGGAGCCTATTTGCTATGATTGATGTCTGCTTTTTTGCTGACGAAGTTTCTAAAACCGATTTTGAGGAAGCCATTAAGCTCGGCGTTGAAGCCGGTGCTAACACTGTTGAAGTCCGCGGCGGGGTTTGGGGTAAACATGTAACCGAAATCGACGATGACGATGTCCGCCGCGTTCAAGATGTACTCAGCACTTATAATGTCCGAGTTGCCAGTGTTGGGTCGCCTTTCGGGAAATGCGCCATCGACGATCCCGAAGAGTATGATCAACACCGAAAGCACTTCGACCGGATGGTGACCTTAGCACACGCCTTTGATACCGAAGTCATCCGTGGGTTTACGTTCTGGAATCCGAACCGCCGCATTAAAGGGGCACCGCGTCCAGATATTAACGATTATATGGAGCGCATCGTAGAGAAACTCGCGCTTGTTGTTCCTGTGGCAGAAAGTGCTGACGTTACGCTCTGCTTTGAAAACGAAAGCGCGTGTCTCGCCGGCAGCTGCGAAGAGACTCGTGCTGTCATCAACGCGCTCGGAAATAGCCGAGCCCTCACCTCTTGTTGGGACATTAACAACGGGTTACACTGCGGAGAAAATCCCTTGCCGGAAGGGTACGCCCATATCAAAGGATTGGTGCGGCATGTGCATGTAAAACCGAACAGCGAAAAAAATCTTAATCCGATCGGCGACACAGAATTGACCTATGAGCAGATCTTGGAGACGTTAGCTGCTGACGGATTCACTGGTTCAGCAAGCATTGAACACTGGGGGCAACCCGAAGATATGTTGAAAGGTATACGGCAACTCCGCGCTGTCGTCGATGCAATGTAAGTACCCACAAATATAGGAGGAAAGCGATGCAACTGAAGCCAGATGCGCCACAATTGACTTGGCAGGGAAGCGTCTCCCTACAGAAAACTGAAGACTGGGTGATGCCATGGCGGACACCGCACCCGATGCACGTTCTATTCCCGGAACCGCTCCTTGAACGCTCAGCAATGCCCGCAGGGGTTCGTATCAGCTTCCAGAGCAATACCACACGGGTTTCGGGCAATATTATGCCACAAAATGAAAGTGGTATACTTGACCTCTGTTGTGACGGTGAAGTCGTAGCGTCGCTTGACCTAACACAGAAAGACAGCTTCAGCTTTGAAGGCTTGTCCAATGGGGAAAAACTGATTGAATTATGGCTGCCGCAATTCGGACAGTTTCAACTCCGCAGCTTGGAGATAGATGACGGAGCGACTTTGGAGACGTTTACTGATACGCGACCTCGGTGGATAACTTATGGCAGCTCCATCACGCAGTGTCGGACAGCAGCATCACCCACACAGACGTGGCCAGCGATTGTTGCACGTGAAAGTGGTTTGAATTTAACCTGTCTCGGTTACGGCGGGCAGTGCCATCTCGATGCAATGGTGGCGCGAATGATTCGTGATTTACCTGCTGATTATATCTCAATGTGTCTGGGTATCAACATTCAAGGTGCGTCCAGTTTGGGACCGCGGGCGTTCCGTCCTGCGATTATCGGTGCGGTTCAAATTGTCCGTGAGAAGCACCCAGATATACCACTCGTCCTGATGTCCCCTATCTGCTCGCCACCGCGGGAGGCAACACCGAACGCCGTAGGATTCCATCTGAAAGGGATGCGTGAAGAGGTACAAGCGGCTGCCGAAGCTCTCCAAGCACACGGGGATAAGCACATCTATTACGTTGATGGGTTAAGTGTATTCGGGGCGGACTACGTTCATCTGCTTCCAGATGACCTACATCCCGATGCGGAAGGCTACCGAGTTATGGGTAAGAATTTCGTAACCGAAGTTGCCAGCAAATTCTTCGCATAAATTCATTAGAGTTGGTGAGGTTAGGAAATCCTTAGATCCCGGACGTTAATAAGTGTAGGCGCGCTGTGTAAAGCGCGCCTTATAGTAGATATTAGAATTAATTGGACACTCTGCACCGGTGCGGTTACAAACCGCACCTACCGGGCCTGGGACGAAAGTGTATATTTATTTTTAGGATCTACCATAAAATATAGATGCCACTTATTGGGCTTTCAGTCTTGCCCATGTAGTCGCCATTTTCCCTTTTGCGGAAACCTCCAAAGCGACCTCCCACCCCTCTTCAGCCAAGAGTTGAATGTCCTCTTCTTCTAATGCCACACCCTTTTTAGTGACAAAAACTTCATCCAATCCGCCGATGAGGTTTTCGCTGCCCCAGCCACCGAACTTCAGAATAGCAGGACTATCCATAGTCGCGCCGACGTTCCGTTCTGTCTCTTTTTCGCCATTCACATACAAGGAAATAACACCTTTTCTGCGAACAGCGACGGTATGATGCCAACCGTTTCCAACAATATCGGTTTTACCGTCGTCAATATGCTGTCCGCCACCCTCAAAAATAAAAAAGCCGGTGTCCCTATCAATGCTTGAACTCATTGCCCAGAAACCGGCACCACCGTTCCGTTTGATGACGACATACGCGTCTTTATTCTCCGAGTTCATCCAACACCCGACGGTAAAGTCGTCATCCTCAAAGTTGAAAAGGTCGTTATGTTCAATAACGACGTATTTCGGGCTTCCATCGAATTCCAAGGCTTTGCCGAACTGTCCATCTATCCACTTGGGCCCGTCAAACTCTCCATCGTTTCCATTATCGGTGAGGTCTTTAACGACCTGTCCTTTACCTTCATCAAAGAGCCACACACCAGCAAAATCGTCAAGATTAATTTCAGCGTTACCGAACGAGACAACTATAAGACTCATACAAATACTGCACAACATCAAATACTTGACAGATCTCATTTTTATCCCCCTATCTTTATGACCCCTCCTGTCTCTGCAGAGGCATAAATAGCGTCCGTTATTTTTTGAACGACAAGCGAATTCTCCAAATTTGTCAGAGGTTGCCGGTTTTCCCGGATAGCAGCAGCGAAATCAGACAACGGCGTGCTGTGTAGTGATTCGGGTGCATCACCGGCTTCAGCGAGAGTTGTAGACTCCACACCCGCCTCTGTTGTTGTACGATTATAGATAACGTTTTCTGGCTCCTCATCACGCATGGTTAACTTCAGAGAACCTTCTGACCCGATCACTTCCCAATCCGCGTGTGAGTGCATCGTCATGAATTCACCGCGTTCTACGCTCAGCACAATGTCGTCTTCACACCGAATAAGGGCAGTATAGTGCGTTTCGGCATCGGAACCGGGGGCAATATGCGATTGGAATACTGACGGCACCGTCCATGTCTGTGCGAATACGCTTTGTGGTTTGAGCTGCCACCCCGTAAGACCGAGCAGATAGTCGAGGTCGTAACATCCCCAATTAACCAAGATACCACCACCGTTGAGAGCCTTAGTAAGTCGCCAGGCAGGTCTCGGTGTGTCGGGTTTCTCTCGGCACCCCACAATGGCGCGACAGTGGACAGTCCGAAGTGCTCCCAAACCACCTGTTGTGATCAGCTGCGTTGCGAGTCGAGCCGCTGGATTGAAGCGACTCCGCGAAGAGCAACATCCTGAGACCAAGTCTCCGCGCGCAGCGATGAGTTGTTCAACCTCAGCAGCATTCATTGCTATCGGTTTCTCAATCAGAACGTGCTTGCCTTTCTCGAACGCCCGCAAGGCTATCTGAGTTCGATACTGCGTCGGAAATGCAAGAACAACCGCTTCAATTTCATCGTCATTAAGTAAATCATTACCATCTTCATACACCTTGGACAGATTGAAGCGTTCAGCAGCTGCCCTATTCGCCTCAATCAAATCTGCCGCAGCGACCAACTCAATGTGTGATGCCTTAGATGCAATGCTCAGGTGTCTGCTTCCAATGACACCACACCCAATTACACCTACTTTTACGGGTTCCATCAATACATTCTCCTTTCTCAAACGATAGCGATCACCTTAAAACGCTGACTTGATTTGTCCCCAACGGGTTGCAAGTTTGCCTTGTGGTTGTACAGATAACAGATCCTTCGACTCAAAAATCTGCTTAACTTCATCTGCGGAGAGAGCTCTGTTGTAAATGAGTACCTCGTCAATGATGCCGACAAAACCGCCATCACCTGCATGACCGATTTCAGTTTCCGAACCACCTGTAGCCATTGGACCGTTGTAAGTCATATCTTTCTCCAACTCGCCGTCAACATAGAGAAACATCTCGTCATCCGCGACGACCCCGACCAGATGGTGCCACGACCCTTTCGCAAATTTAGGCGCGCCAAAGCCGCCATCGCCTTGCCAACCGGGTTGAACAATAAATTCCATCTCTTGCCCAGCATTTCTACCATCAAACCGCAATGCCCATCCGTTTACATCACGTTGTGCAACAATAGTCCCGCAACACCCAGCAACGACGCCTTTCACAGGACTATCACTGTCCGGATTCACCCAAGCAACAACGCTCATCTGGTCCTCACCGGCAAACTCTAAAGAAGCAGTTCCCGGAATGTGAACAGAATTCTCACCGTTAAATTCAAGGGCATCCCCGATCTTACCAGCAACCGCCTTTGGATTCCCCTCAAGTTCACCATCGTTGTCACCTAAAAGGTCCCCAACAGTCCCACCCGCGATTGTATCTGCATCAAACGACCAATAACTCACCACACCGTCCAAGAGATCCTGTGCGTAAGTCAACGGAACTGCTATATAAAAAGAAGCAGTAAACAAAATTAGATACGATATTCTCAGCAACATATTATTTTATACTCTATGTTCAGATTTAGATATTTCTGTCTCCACAAACCGAATTGCCCAGATTCGCGAGACCTTTTTGGACCTCATCCACTTATTATTATGCCACACGTTTAGGGCTACCGTCAATCCAATTCTCAAACCCTACTTTTCAGTTGACACGAATTACGAAGTAGTGGTAGTATATAAGATAGAACAAAGCATATTAACTTCAGTTCACGGTTTTTTGGACAGGACAAAGCACTATCTAACACGAAGGGCGTTGCTTGCAAGCCCATCTCTAAGAAGTAAGGAGGTCGGCGTTCACTCCACACCTCAAGGCGTGGGTTTTAACGCTGTGAAACTTGATGAAATCGAGAAAACAGATATTATTTATTTTCGTAGCCCTGCTCTTACTGGGCACCGTGCAGTTCGCGCTTGCGGAAAAAGCATGGGTGAAAGTGAGCGAATCGGATTGGCAGGCGCATTTTTCAGACATCTTTTTTGTGGACGCACAACACGGATGGATTGTAGGCAGTAAATCGACAATCCTACACACTAACGACGGTGGCGCGACATGGAACAGGCAACCGAGTCAACCACTTCCATTCGACATTGTGCTAAAGAAAGTCCGCTTTATTGACACACAAACGGGTTGGGTTGCCGGAGACGATGGGACAGTCCTGAAAACCACGGATGGTGGGCAAACGTGGATGAAGAAGAATACAGGGACCCGCACGGCACTGTTAGCGGTCTCTTTCGCAGATGATAAACATGGATGGGCAAGTGGCGATGGTGGTCTCATCATCAGTACGAAGAATGGCGGCACAACATGGGCAAAACAGGAGATTGATACTAACAATACAATTGAAGGTATCGACTTTGTGAGTCCTACAATAGGTTGGGCAGCAGGCGGCGGTGGCACCCTGCTCCACACAAAAGACGGTGGGATGACATGGGAATTTCAGACGAGCGCGACCGTCAACACACTTGATGCAATTTCCATGCTCACCGATAAAGTCGGTTGGGCAGTCGGGGCGGGTGGTGCCGTTGTTGCAACAGTTGACGGTTCCAATTGGGTAGTCCAAGAGAGCAAAGTCCCGAATTCTAACGGTATGCCTGAACCTGTCTGGGATGTCCATTTTGCCGATGAAAAAGCCGGCATTGCCGCCGCCGAATTCGGTGTAATTCTTCGGACAATGGATGGCGGCACGACTTGGGCACCCCTTGAGCCGCGACCCGTCGCCTCTCGCCTACAAGGTGTCCACATGCTCAGTCCAACGGAGGCATGGATGGTCGGCAACGACGCAACCATCCTACACACAACCGATGGTGGAGACACCTGGAAGGTTATCTCCAGTTCCAGTCACTTGCGGAGTGCCTATTTCCACGACGACAAACTCGGTTGGGCAGTCGGCTTGTCAGGGAGTGTTTTGCACACCAACGATGGCGGCGAAACGTGGAATCCGCAAATTAGTGGGAACGTCTTTGAACTCTTCGGTGTTGGGTTTGTGGATGCGAACAGAGGGTACATTGTCGGGAGCAACGCAGCACTGGCGGAAACACTTGACGGTGGAAAAACGTGGCACGGGGTTAGTGATCCGGGTGATGAGGGTCACGGCACTGCTAAGCGAATCATATTTGAAGGCATGATGAGTTGGCGCAGCGCAATGGGATCCTACGGACTCAGCTTTGGCACGGCAACACACGCATGGGCTGTCGGAGAAACCGGAAGACTTATGCATACCACCGATGCTGGACAAACATGGATCGGACAAGACATGGACCCAATGATGACAGGCACAGGATTTAATAACCTCTATGGTGTCCATTTCGTCAATGATAAAGTCGGTTGGCTTGTCGGGGATGCCGGAACTATCGCACATACCGTGGATAGTGGACAAACGTGGAGTTCCATCTTGCAAGGACCGAAATTGAACGATGTCTACGCTATTAACGAACAGACGGCTTGGATCGCTGGCGATCAGGGCGCTATTATGGCAACAACGGACGGTGGCGCAACATGGATCGACCAGACAGTCCCGACGCAAGCAAACCTCAACGCTATTCTGTTCCTCAATGCGAACGAAGGTTGGGCAGCCGGAGAAGGTGGTACAATCCTCCATACAACCGATGGCGGTGTCACTTGGTTGATGCAAGAATCACCGACGAAAAGTGAGTTGTGGGACCTCGTTCAGACACCAAGCGGTCAAATCTGGGCAATTGGCGATGCTACAACAATTATCCACTATTAGAAACTGTTCATATCACACAAGGATGAAGCAAAGTTTGCAAATTTGAAGTGTTCTAAAGTTTGCAAGTTATGTTTGGTTTCGTGCAATTTTAGAACACTTCCCAACTTTAGTTAGACTTTGGAACTTTGGTTCGCCTTTACTCAACTTGGAGGACACAAACATAATGCATCCACTCCGGTTCTGCCAGTCTGTCTGTGCTGGTGGAGCCTTGCTACTACTGCTACTAAACCTCCCTGCTATAGCACAAGCACCCAAAGCTCTGACATTAGAAGAGAGTATTGAAATTGCTAAACAGAGCAATTTGACGCTTCAGACGGCTGAGGAAAATCTGAAAGCCGCTGAGGCACAAGCGCGTGCTGCTTTGGGAGGACTCTTACCGCGAGTCACAGCGAACGGTAATTACACCTATTTTAAAGATGTCCAAAAATCAGTAATTCGAGCCGAGGGTGGCTTCGGATTTCCAATGCCCGGTGGTGGAATGAACGAAATGCCAACCCCCAGTGCGGATAACGAAGCCGATTTGATTGAACTGGAGTTTGGGGCACACCACAACGTCCAAGGTGCCGTCAATTTAACACAACCGATCTTTGCTTGGGGACGTTATTATTACGGGTATCAAGCAGCGAAACTTAACTATGAAGCAACACAGCGTGATGTTGATGCTGCTTACAATCAACTCCGTTTAGACGTATCCGAAGCCTTCTATGGTGCCTTGGTTGCACAGGAGTTCGTGCGGGTAGCACAACAGAGTGTTTCGCTTGTTGAAGAGCAGCTTGCTATCGCGGAAGCGTCGCTTGAAGCGGGTGCAGCGACCAACTTTGACGTCCTCCGTGCGAAGGTTCAACTCGCTAACGCCCAATCAACGCTCATTCGCGCCGAAAACGGGGTACGTAACGCCAAAAACGCCTACAAAACAGTGCTGAACATCCCACTTGCTGAGGATGTAACCGTCAACGGCACGCTTGCCATACCGGAAGACCATCAAACGCTGGCACCCAATCTCGATGAATTAATCCAACAAGCACTGGCAAATCGCCCCGAGGTGCACCGGACGCAACTGAGTGAACAAGCCGCACGTAAACAGATTGACATCGCCAAAACGCGGCGACTTCCCGATCTGGGTCTGTTCTCAAACTACCAAATCTCCCAGAATGAAAGGCTGACGGAAATGAACCGGATTTGGAGCGTCGGTTTTCAAATTAATATCCCTATTTTTGACGGTTTTGCGACGAGTGCTGCGGTGCAGCAGACTGAATCTGTTCTCAAACAGGTCGAGTTAGGCGGCGACCAACTCAAGGCAGGCGTTGAGTTTGAAGTTCGCGCTGCGTATC
>VXZL01000603.1 GCA_009845505.1 Candidatus Poribacteria bacterium
GGGTGGGACAATTGGCACAGTTTTTGCTTAACAAGTTGTAATACGCGCCGTATGTTTCTTTTCCCAAATTTTTGTATGTTAAAGAGTAAGCATTCTGTTTATGGCGCGCGAATTTAAAAGGAAAAAATAAAAAAAATGAGCAATAACGAACAGAACAACGGATTACCAACCCTACTTGCCTTTTTCACAGGCTTCATGGCGGGTGCGGTGATTGGTCTTCTCTATGCCCCGACTTCAGGTGAGAAAACCCGAGAGCAAATTCGGAGCACCGCCGTTGATGCGAAAAATCAGACGGTGGAGTTCACCCAACAGGCTGTCGGTACGCTTAAGGAAGGTATACAAAACCTTAGGACCGAACAGAGGAATAGCTCTGCCGACGAAGATGAAACGACTGAGGACGCATAGCTTCTATGAAGTTTAAGTATTTATAGTAAGGTTTAGCATTAATTGAACATTAGCACTGGCGAGGTTAGGAAACCTCGTCAAATGAAAGAGAAGTTGAACATGATTTCAGAACCAGAGCAGCAATCCACATCCGAACAAGGACTCGGATTCGGGACCGCCCCAGTGTTTCTCACCTCAGTTACGACAATACTGGGGGCGATTCTTTTCTTGCGGTTCGGTTATGCTGTGGCGAACGTCGGGCTTTGGGGAACCCTTATGATTGTGCTCCTGGGCCATCTCGTAACGATTCCAACTGTATTAGCAGTGTCCGAGATTGCGACCAATCGCCGTGTCGCAGGCGGCGGGGCGTATTACATCGTGAGCCGCTCCTTCGGTACAAGCATTGGCGGGGCAATCGGACTTGCATTGTATCTTTCCCAAGCCATCTCAGTTGCTTTCTACATGGTGGCATTTGCTGAAGCTTTTGGCCCCGTCTATGAATGGGTATCCGGTCGGTATGAAATACAACTTGATGCCCGTTGGGTGAGTGTGCCTGGCACCGTTTTGCTGATCGTACTGATGCTGACGAAAGGCGCAAATATGGGGATGTCAGTATTATGGGGTGTTAGCGTGATCCTCGGGGCATCCATAGCTACCTTTTTCTTAGGGCAGGGACCTGAATCCATACGACCCGAGGGGTTGAATATCACGGCAAGCATCGAAAATGGTGATAATTTCAGTACGGTTTTTGCAACCTGTTTTCCAGCGTTCACAGGTATGATTGCAGGCTTAGGGCTCTCTGGGGACCTGAAAAATCCGCAGCGAAGTATTCCACTTGGATCGATTGGTGCAACCCTCACAGGGATGATCGTATACGTTCTTGTGGCTTTCAAGTTATGTCAGAGTGCCACCCCTGAAGAACTTGCCGCCGATCAGTTTATAATGGCCCGGATTTCTCTGTGGGGCCCGCTATCTATATCGGATTAGCAGCGGCGGCCCTCTCTTCTGCGCTGGGATCCATCTTAGTGGCTCCAAGAACGCTTCAGGCACTCGGACGCGATAATGTGCTCCCGATTCCGCAGTTGAACCGGCTAATGGAAAAAGGTGTCGGTGAAAATCAGGAGCCCGTGTATGCGACCTGTGTATCAGCGGCGATCGCGATGGTATTCGTGGTCATCGGGGGCGTGGACTTTATTGCACAGATTCTGAGTATGTTTTTTATGGTCATGTACGGTGCACTCTGTATGGTTTCCTTCCTTGAGTATTTCGCTGGAAATCCGTCTTACCGCCCCACATTCCATTCCCGTTGGTACCTGTCGCTGTTGGGTGCAGTGATGTGCGGGTTGATGATGGTTCAAATAAGCCTGCTTTACGCGTTCATCTCGGTTGGACTTATGGTCGTAACCTACTTTGGGCTCCGACGGAGCAGACAAGGTCAGCGGGATTTGACAGCTATCTTTCAAGGGACAATGTTCCAACTGACTCGATGGATTCAAACGACACTACAGAAGAGCCGCGTCATTACATCTGAAGATGGATGGAGACCTTCCATTGTCGCTGTGACTCGATTCGGCGCCCGACGTCTTGGACATTTCGATTTACTCCGCTGGATTTGCCATAGACACGGGTTTGGGCACTTTCTTCAATTCCTCCATGCGGATTACTCGTCTTCAAGGGCACAAGAAGCCCGCCGCCTCGTCAACCGGTTAATCCAACGTACAGAGGTTAGTAGCGCAGGCATTTTTGTAGATGCGGTCGTTTGCCCGACGTTCCAGCTCGCGATCGCACAGGTACTACAGACCCCTGGTATTTCGGGTTTGCCTAACAATTGTATCTTGCTTGAGTTCCAACAGGAAAACCCTGATGAACTCGATGAGGTTAGACAAGGCACCCATCTCGCATCGGATTTAATGTTCAACATTCTTATCCTCCGTTCGACGGAGTATCGCTTCGGGTATCGCGCCTCCATTCATATCTGGGTAACAGAAGATGACTTGAAAAATGCACCACTGATGCTGCTATTGGCGTATATCATTGTAGGGCATCCAGAGTGGAAGCGCGCCAGCATCCGGCTCTTCGTTTGCTCAGAAACCAAGAACGCCGAGCGTGAGGCGGACAGACTCTCGACACTTATAGCAGAAGGACGACTGCCTATCTCAAGGCAAAGGGTGACCTCCGTCTCCTACGACAGCAAAACGGCTTTAGAAGCAGAAGTGGATCGCCGATCTTCTCAGGCTGACCTTGTTATGGTAGGTTTATCGGAGAAAGATTTGGAGGCTGATAAATTCGCAGAGACCTTACAGTCGTTTGCGGCAGCCAACGATGTCCTATTTGTTCATTCAGCTGAACAAATTTCGATTGATTAGTAGAAAAATCTTGATTTTTGGCGTTTTTTTACGATTACAGATGAGACACAATAACATGACGCACCAAAACACACAAACTATATGGAACATAACAAAAGGTCACAGTCCAATCGTAGCAGCAGCGATTCATGATGGGCATCGGGTACGCAAGGAAGTGTCTGAAATCCTCGCGTTAACTGATGCAGAAAGGCTCAGAGAAGAGGATCCGTTTACGGCACTCTGGACTGAGGTATCCGAAACACGAATTATAGGGACACACTCTCGCTTTGAGGTGGATTTAAACCGCCCGCGTGAGAAAGCCGTCTATATTGAACCCGAAGATGCGTGGGGATTACACGTCTGGAAAGAACGTCCAAACACGCAACTGATTGACAGATCCTTAGCGGGTTATGATGCGTTCTATGCAGAAGTCCACGCGTTGTTGAGAGACGTAGAACAGCAGTTCGGACATTTTATTGTCTTCGATCTACACTCATATAATCATCGGCGCAATGGACCCAGTGCCCCACCAGCAGATATAGCAGGGAACCCAGAGGTTAATATTGGCACGGGAACCGGGATTGACCAGAAATGGATCCCTTTGATTCACGGTTTCATGGAAAACCTTCGGAATTTCGACTTTATGGGTAGACACCTCGATGTTAGGGAAAACATCAAATTTCGAGGTGGACAGTTCTCACGTTGGGTTCATGAATCTTTTCCAAACTCTGGTTGTTCGCTCGCTATTGAGTTCAAAAAATTCTTCATGGACGAATGGACAGGCGAACCGGACATGGAGAAGACCAAGACCATTCAACAAGCCTTAAAGTCCACACTTTTAGGTATACGAAAAGAACTGGCCAAATTGAGCGAAACCGATTCAGCTTAAGAAACCCTCCAAATCTGAAACCTCGGTACCACAAAACCGAGTGCGAGGTTGATTGCGTTGGTTGAGGAAACATGAGAAAAATGGAAGATCAATCAAAAGTAACTAATAAAGTTATCAGTGATCGGTTCATCAGGACGGTTTGTTCTCGACTTGCCGAAAACAAGCAGGTACGTCGCACGCTTCCTGACCATGGACGGTTGCATATTGATCGGCAATTGCCATTTCTCTGTGTCTATCGATATCCACCAAGGCGCAAAGATGCTGGTACAGAACGTCTTGTTATGGGACAACCATCTTATCTGATTGCTTCAGGCGACAAGCAAACTCGGGAAAGTCTATCTAAACTCATTCAGAATATAGTCCAGACATTATCACGCGAGTTTGGGGCATTTCTTATTTTGGAGATTTGGAGCAGCGGAAAAAGGGGAAATGACCTTGATGTTGATACGTTTACAACGGCACCGGAATTCCGGATTACAGCACAATCAAATCTGAGTCCCTTTAGAACCGTTGAGACGCTCGCGGAGGCACTCCGCCTCGTTCGCGTCCGAAAACAGACGACTACCGTCAAAATTGCGAGGCACCGAAAAATAGCTCCGCTCGGTTTACCGGCACTTTTACCAAACCCAGTTCTCAAGGAAAGCGGATGTGCTCTAATTGGGCTTGAGGTCCATCCGATCTATCGTTCGCCTGAAACGGATGAAGTATTTCCGATAATTCGGAGGCTACTTGCACATGAAATCACTGGGGTGCTGCAGAAAACCTTTTTTCAATTCTCACGGACACAAACGACCCATCGTCCCACACATTTTCATGTTCTGGGGCGTCGGGCAGTCGTTAAAGCAGTTTGGAAAATAGACACAGAACTTGCCGAAATTAGTAACGCCTTTGATTTTCTGCTACAGGTTACACCCATCAACACAGAATCGGCGTATGCATCATTTAGACGTTCACATTTTGAACGCACACCCGTTTTTTACTATCGTCCACAACCCTTTGACGCTGCAATGCTCAAACGTAAGCTCTGGAACACTCGACTCGAAAGTATAGAAGACCCCACGCTTGGTTACCTCTTTCGGGAAAAGCGGTATGAACTTGACATACAACTCACGATGCTGAGTCATATCGATACACCGCGGTTTTTTCACGGGAGCTTGCAGCTTTTTGGCAGTGTAGAAGACGAGCTATTGGAACTTGCTGAGAAAATAGTAGAACAAGTGCCTTCGCACAGTCGCGAGAGGGGATCTAAGATTAGACTTGATGCCACGGCTTTTGCGAAACGCGTCGAAGAGGAACTTCAATACTATCGACAGCAATTACCCGAATTTTCTGCAAACGCTGAAATACGTGATGATATTTACACGGGACTTATGGTGTCCAAGGGAAACCTACTCATCGGAAAAAAAACAAGGATTTCAGATTCTCGCGCTGATGCGTTAATTCAGCATGAAGTCGGCACGCATATACTCACCTATTTCAATGGACGTGCGCAACCTTTCCAGATGCTCTATACTGGACTTGCAGGTTACGAAGAGATGCAGGAAGGCCTCGCGGTTCTTTCAGAGTACCTTGTCGGCGGGCTGAGTCTTCCGCGTCTACGACTCCTGGCGGCACGCGTAATTGCGGCACGCTGCCTCATAGATGGTGCTTCTTTTA
This sequence comes from Candidatus Poribacteria bacterium, assembly GCA_009845505.1. Classification (GTDB taxonomy): domain Bacteria; phylum Poribacteria; class WGA-4E; order WGA-4E; family WGA-3G; genus WGA-3G. The sequence goes on from VXZL01000603.1 coordinate 5,275, forward strand.
TCGAGACTTTTCAAATTCTCAAAGAGACCTATTCATTCACACAACGCACAGCCTTTACTGTCACAATGAGAGTCTACCGCAGCGGCGGTTTAATTAAAGATGCAGTTTATCTCAGGGGTCTTGTAGGTTTGTTAGACTATTTAAAAAAAGGCGGAGCACTTGAACCGCTCTTTGTGGGGAAAATCGCAGCTGAACACATTCCTATTATTCAAGAATTACAGTGGCGTAAGGTTTTAAAACCGGCACCCCTACGCCCAAGATATATGGAACATCCAAATATAGAAGAGAAATTCAACGCACTACGTAAAGGGCTATCCGTCCTTGACTTCATCAAAAAGGAGAAAAAATGAAAATCGGATTCCTCATCAATGATCTGGAAACTGAACAAGCAGGATACACAACGACTCGGCTGGCAATGCAGGCGATCAATATGGGACATGAGGCGTGGATAATAGCAGTAGGCGACCTCGCTTACGATCCAGATGAGTATATCCGCGCCACGGCGCGTATGGCACCACGCGGAAATTATAAATCTCACGAAACCTATTTTAATGACCTGCAAAGCAGAAGGGCAAAAGTCGAGCGTATTACCGTCGATGAATTAGATATTTTGCTCCTGCGGAACAATCCAGCGGATGATGCTATTGCAAAACCTTGGGCGCAAAACGCAGGACTCATTTTCGGGAGAGTTGCAATGCGGCATGGTGTTATTGTGCTTAATGATCCAAATGGGCTTGCCAAAGCACTCAATAAAATGTATTTCCAACTTTTCCCCGAAGAAGTGAGACCGAGAACCTTAATTACGAGAAGTCAAAGCGAGATCAAGGCATTTGCTGAAGAACAAGACGGGACAATCGTCCTGAAACCGCTCCAGGGATCCGGTGGACAAAGCGTTTTTCTTGTGAGACCTGATGACCTTCCAAATATCAATCAGATGATTGAGGCAGTAGCCAGAGATGGATATGTCATTGCACAAGAATACCTACCGGCAGCAGCAGAAGGCGACACCCGCCTGTTCGTTCTCAATGGACAGCCGTTGCGTTATCGTGGTAGATATGCTGCTTTCCGTCGTGTTCGCATGGGTGGCGACATGAGAAGTAACATTCACGCGGGTGGGAAACTGCGGCAGGCGGAAATTACGGATACCGCCTTAGAACTCGTTGAAATGGTCCGTCCTAAATTAGTTCAAGACGGCATGTTCTTGGTAGGTTTGGACATTGTAGGTGACAAACTTATGGAGATTAATGTGTTCAGCCCAGGCGGGTTGGGAAGCGCACAACGGTTTGAAAAAGTGAATTTCAACATCGCCGTTATCGAGGCACTTGAGAAAAAGGTGCAGTACATGAAATACTACCGGCGAAACTTTGACAACGTGGAAATGGCAGTCCTGTAAGTGTTTAAGAATGTCGGATGATGTCGCCTTTGACGAGATAGTAGACCTCTTCACCGATATTTGCTGCGAGGTCGCCCACGCGTTCGAGATGGCGGAAAAGGAGTAAGATGCTGATACCCGGTGGAATAAGTGCGGGATGTTCGGTTAGCGTCGCGAGAAGTTCATGGAGCATCTTTTGATAAATTTCATCGACCTCATTGTCGCGTTCTCGGATTTCTAAGGCGAGTTCAGCGTTTCGGTTAACGAAAGCATCCAACACATCCTTTACCATGGTTTGAATCACTTGTGCGACATACGGTAAATCGACGAAAGGTTTGAGGGGTGGATATTCCAATAATTCAAGACTTCGTTTCGCAATAGCGACGCTTTTATCGGCAATCCTTTCAATGTTGAAACTGATCTTCATTACCGTCGCCAGGAAGCGGAGCTCAAAAGCGACGGGTTGATGGAGTGCGATGAGTTGGATACAAGATGATTCGATTTCGTTTTCAAACCGATCAATCTGATCATCTGTAGCAATCACTGTCCGTGCTAATGCCTCGTCTCGCGTTAGAACGGATTCAATGGTTTGGCGTAGCATCTGTTCAGAAAGCCCTGCCATTTCCAAAAGTTTATGCTGAAGTTCTCTGATTTCATTCGCTAACATACTTTTAACTATTTACTCCTGGGCTGCTGCGTCCGTTGTCCTTGCAGTCTTCCAATCGCCAACAAACCTTTGACAACCTAAAGCAGGTCTCTTAACATTCTCAAATGACCCCTGATAATTGGCGACTGACAACTATTTTACCCCATTCTACCTGTTACATACTGTTCCGTTCTGCTGTCCTGTGGGTTGGTAAAGATTCTTTCCGTTGCTCCAAATTCGATTAACTCGCCGCCGTAAAGAAATCCTGCAACATCAGAAACGCGAGCGGCTTGCCTTCTTTTGTTCGTGGCGAAAATGAGTGTGCAATCGTTTGTCAACTCCCGCATAAGGGTCTCAATCTTAACAGTCTCAATAGGATCAAGTTCACCACAGGGCTCATCGAATATCAGAACCTCTGGTTCAGCAGCCAAGGCGCGTGCGACACAGAGCAGCTGCTGTTGTCCCGTGGATAACTGCGCCGGTGTTTCGTCTAAGATGCCCTTGACCTCATTCCAGAGTCCGGTTCTTCGGAGGTTTCCCTCAACAACGACATTTAACTCAGAGGTTCGGTTTACGCCTGAAATCCGAGCTGCATACGCTATATTTTCGTGGATAGATCCTTGGAATAAGACGGGTCTTCGGAACACCATCCCGATCTGTTTCCGCACAATTGTAGCGTCCTGCTCGGCATACAAAGAGCTCCCCTTAAAAAGGATTTCACCGGTGAATTTGAAGTTTGGTGTAAAGTCGTTTAATCGATTGAAGCACCGGACAAGGGTGCTTTTACCGCAGTTAGCGGGCCCGATGAAAGCCGTTATCCGTTTTTCCTGAACCTCAAAAGAGAGCGGCTTCAGAATCTCCTTTTCACCATACCAGATATTCAGATCACGAATGCTTAGAATAGATCGCTCTTTTGCGGTCATTATTGTCTGTATCGCGAGGTATTGAAATTCGCGCTCCGTGTCTCCGATATGTGTTCGTCTTAAACATTTAACGCAGTTAACAAACTTAAACGCACCAGCAAACGTCAGGTGTGTCGTATCGAAACAGCAGCGTGTCTCTCAGCGAGGAAACTTGAGAAAATACTCAACAGCAACGCACCACCTAAAAACAGCATAAATCTGCCGGACGCTTGTCCAGACTGGACTGGACGACTCCAGATACAGATACCGACGAATAAGGCGGCGGCGGCAAGTGCGCAAGACATCGCACGGCATCCACCAGCAAGTATCCGTCGGCGTGCAAGCGGCACGACATGTTCCATCAGCACTTGCCAGCGATTGGCACCAAGTGCGTACGCGGCTTCACGAATTGGCATCGGTACCGACCGAAGTGCTTCTTGGGTCGTCTTAATCGTCCTCGGCATCACTAACAAAATAAAGGTCAACACGGCGATATAAAACAGCGTCGTATCACCTTGAAAAGAGCCTGTTTTCAATGAAGTCGCATCCAAACTTTCCGCAGCCATAAGCCCCTCAACCGTTCCGAAAACACCACTGTAGGGCAGAAAAATTGAGACTGCTAAAAGTCCATATAAAAGCGAGGGGACACTGCTTAAAATACCGACCTGACTCTCGACGAAACGTCGAACCCAATTTGTCTCTCGAAGCCACTCTTCAAAGTAAAAGGCACATAGCACCGCAAACAAAATTGCGAAAAAACTAATAATTAAAAAAAGATAGAGATCGCTGAGTGGTCCCGATAGCGTCTCCGAGACAGGTATTACTGATGATACCTCTACATCAGAGACGCGCAATTTTTGTAGAAGGTACCATATTGGGATGAACACCGCTCCCAGTATAACGAGCGCAATACTCTGCAAAGCGAATTTTTGTCTTGGATTCGGACGAGTCATTAAAGAATTCATAATATTGGCAATCAGCGGGAATAGCAGTCAGCACGCTGCGCTTTCAGCAATCAGCAGTCAGCAAGAGGAAGATCCTTTAAACGGAACAGATCTTTACTGACCGCTGAGAGGGTTGCGTAGCAATCCCGGTTCATGCCACACGGAGAACCTGAATACCGTTGATGCTGAATGCTGAATGCTATCCTTATCCGTACCGCATTTGCACATAATCTGCAGTTTTGGGGTGTTCTGGTGTCTGAAACAGTGCCTGTGTCTCTCTATATTCAATAAGTTCACCGAGGAACATGAAGATACACTCTTTACTCACGCGTCGCGCTTGCGCCATATTGTGCGTCACAATTAAGAATGTGTAGGTTCCTGCGAGTACCTCCATGAGTTCTTCAACAGCGAGTGTTCCTTTTGCATCCAAGGCGGAGCACGGTTCGTCCATGAGAATAACTTTCGGCTTAAGCGGTAATAGCCGCGCGATACAGAGTTTCTGTTGCTGTTCAAGCTGAAGTGTTGTTGCGCGGACCTTCAATCTATCCTTTAGGTCATCCCAGAGGAAAACAGAGGTTAAAGCTTCTTCAACGATCTGATCGCAGTCCGTCCGTGTTAGGCTGCGCATTGGTGAGTGAATCCGCAAACCGAATAAGACATTTTCGTAAACCGAAATTGGCAATGGATTCGGTCGCTGGAACACCATACCGACGGCTTTGCGGAGTTCTGGTAAAGAGACATCTGGGTCGTAGATATTTTTTCCGAGGACCTCAATTTTCCCCTTGGTCGTGACGTTGCCGTAACGCTCGTTGACCCGATTAAAACAGCGAAGTAATGTCGATTTCCCGCATCCTGATGGACCGATAAGAGAGGTTATCTGACCATTGGGTATTTTGACATTGACATCAATGAGTGCTTGAAAATCGCCGTACCAGAGACTAAGATTTTCAGTTTCAATGCTATAATTCATCATTCCCATAGTTTAAAAAATTTAGCCAAAAGTGCCGTTGACGTAATCGTAAGTGGCCTGATTCCTCGGGTTGTCAGAAAAAATCACATCGGTTGTATCAATCTCAACGAGATCGCAATTGAGCATAAAAGCGGTGCGGTTTGCTTCCGGTTTCGCCTGTTGAACAAGATTGGTGACAAGAAGAATCGTCATTTCCGTCCGTAAAGTTTTCAGGACGTCTTCAATACGCATCGTTGTAACAGGATCGACAGCAATAGAAAATTCATCAAGACAGAGAATCTCCGGTTGATGCGAGAGGGCGCGGGCGATCGTAAGGCGTTGTTGTTGTCCACCAGAGAGTTTCGTCCCAAGCGTATCCAGCCTATCTTTGACTTCATCCCAGAGTGCAGCTTGCTGCAGACACCGCTCAACGATTTCGTCTAATTCCGATTTTGCCCGAACGCTTGCTGTCCGCGGTGCGAAAGCGACGTTATCGTATATTGAAAGGGGGAGTCCTACGGGCAACGGCAACACCATACCGATACGCCGACGTAAGCCATAAACATCGCCAATCGTGCTAATGTCTACGCCATCAAGTTTTACAGAACCTTCTATAGTCGTTCCTGCCGTAAATTCCAGCGTTCTGTTGATAACCCGCAAAAGTGTGGTCTTACCCGACTGCGCAGGTCCAATGATACCGAGAATCTCATTTTTATGGACATCAAAAGAGATTCCGTTCAGCGCAGGTGTATCGCCGTAACGGACCGTCAGATCGTTGATTTCAATTATAGGTGTGGTTTGTGAATCATTATTACCATTCGTGTTCATATTTTTTAGCCACTTTTTGTGTCGCTGTGTTCCGTAGATTGATTCTCTTTTTCTTCAGCTTCCTCTGCTGCTTCGCGTTCCACGCGTGCTTCCGTCAAAGCCGATGCCAACAATCCAGAAGGAATCGCGATAAGCCCTACACCCACAAGGGTGACGAGCGCAGTGAAAACCCTTCCACCGCCTGTTTCTGGATAGACATCTCCATACCCGACAGTTGTCAATGTCACAACAGCCCACCACATCGAATCAAGGATAGAGCCGAACTTTTCAGGTTGGACATCTCTCTCAAAGTAGTGGATCCCGCATGCCGCGAGATAGACGAGCATCAACGATAAGATAACGAGTGCCAAGAGTTCTTGCTGGATGCCACGAAGTGCTGTTGCGAGCCGATCAACTGCGAGGATAAAACGGGTTGCCTTGAAGATTCTGAAGACCCGCAAGAATCGGAGGACGCGTAGCACACGAAATCCGGGGACGAGAAACAGAGACGGTAAAATCGCCAGCAAATCAATTATACCATAGAAACTGAAAATGAAATCCCGTTTTCTGGGTTCAATGTAGACCCGCAGTGCATATTCCGCTGAAAATAAAACAAAAAACACCCAGTCTAAAATAAGAAAATGCGTTGCATATCCGGCTAATCCCCACAC
>VXZL01000580.1 GCA_009845505.1 Candidatus Poribacteria bacterium
GCTGAAAAATAGCCAACCTTTTAAGAGGAATTATCAATTAGAATTGGTATTAGTTGGCACTTATTGATTGTCTGAATCAGAATTTACAGGATTTACAAGATTACGATTACCTCTTTGACAGATAACTTTCTTTGTAGTATTATCGATATATTTTTAAAAAGTTCATCAAAAGATATATGTGTCCATAGTTGCTCAATTTTAACTTGCCAGGAACAGGCAATAAATTACCCTACTACAAACCAGCGAATTTGGACAGCGAAAACTGAACGACTTTGGTGTGTAACATTTTGTGTGTTGCAACAAAAAGGAAAATTCATTAGAATAAGGCTTAAGCAGTATTGGAAAGATCACACGTACACGCGCTGATGAGGTGAAACGGATAATGAAAGTCGGTCAATTGTCTATTGGATACATTACAGTCATTGTGCTGATGGTGCTACACCTTCTGCCGGTCTGGGGTTTCAAGTATTTCCCAACGCAGGATGGTGCGAGTCATATCTACAACTCTTATGTGGTGAAGGAGTATCATAATCACGAAAACTATCGACTCCGTGAAGTCTATGAACTCAACGCGACCATCTTTCCGAATTGGACATCCCACGCGCTGTTACTCGTGTTGTTGTACGTTTTCCCGCCCCTTGTTTGTGAAAAGATTGTACTTACGCTCTGCATCGGTCTCCTTCCGCTGTCGCTCTTTTATTTTCTCAATAGCATCGCAAAGAGAAATATAGTCTTCGGACTGCTTGGGTTTATCTTTGCCTACAACTACTTGCTCCACATGGGTTTTTACAACTTTGTCCTCAGTATGTCCCTGTTTTTCTTTACGATGGGCTACTGGTGGAAAGTCAAAGATAAACTTGGGTTGACAAACATTATTGTCATATACCTATTGTCGTTGGTGACCTATCTGACGCATTATCACTCTTATGCGTTGCTCATCATGTCATTGACCTTCTTCCCTCTCTTCTTATCGGCTTATGATGTGTTACATCGGGTATGGGGCAATCAGGAGACCTCACAGCCATTCATGCACCGACTTAAGGAAGGTGTAAGGAGGCACAAACCTACACTGACCTTCATAGGTAGCCTTACACCTGCTTACTTTATCCTATTCTCCTACTACTTCTATCTTACCAACAACCACGGAGGTAACAGCAACCATAAAGGCTTTGAATGGGTAATGGACTACTTCTTCGGCATGAAATCCTTGGTCTCTTTCCACGACGATCAAGTGCTCATCGGACGCGTGCTGCTGGTCTTTTTTGCCATTGTCCTTGTACTCACAGTTATCAATAGAATCTGGCAGTGGTATCAATTCCGAGCATCAGAGGCATGGAAAGAGACCGGCGAACGGCTCTGGACGCGTGCTGTGACACAGATGGATGGGTTTCTAATCATGTCAGTCGTTATCACTGCGATGTTTTTCATAGTCCCTTGGTCGGGTTACAGTGGCGGTTGGATAAACGATCGGTTCCATCTGTACATATTCCTTATCCTGATTCCATTCTTTGCCGTCAACCTGCATAGATATACAAACTACGCGGTCGCAGGACTTATCATCGCGCTATCCTTATGGCATCTCGGTTACCACGTTCACACCTATCGTCTGTTGAACCGCGACATCGCCAATGCGCTCTCGTTGGAGGGTATGGACGAAAAGCATACGATTCTGATGAGTGAACCGGGGGAATGGGGTGGTTTTTCAGATTCGCTCGGTTTTGAACCGAAATACGTTGAACCCTTCGGTCACCTTGAGTGTTTATTGGCAGTGCATAAAGGCATCGCCTACCTCGACAACTACGAGGCGGATACCGACCATTTTCCGCTACAGTATAAGGAAGAGGATAGGGATCAGAAATTTCCTGCTGACTATGCTATCATCTGGCGGACGGAATACGGCGATGTCAGCGGTCTGGAAGAGGAATATGACCTCATCGATTCCAACGACTACAACCGACTCTACCGCCGCAAGCGCGCGTCCCCCGATCCAGAGATTTGGGGGGGCGGCACCGTTGTCTCCTTTGACATGCAGCCCGAAGAGGGTCGGACAACACCGGGACACATTCCTGTGTATGTAGATACAACTTACACTGATGGAAAATACGGTTGGCTAACGGTGTCGGCGCGTGAAGAATCACAAAACAAATTGGCGGTTGCACAACCTTATACAGATAGCATTTTGGGGCAAGAAGACGCAGTTTTCCGAGTCGCGCTTCCGAATGGCACCTACGAAGTGACATGCTATTTCAGCACAAATATAGTAGACGAAGCGGATAGAGCTGAACCGTTAGAGATAAACCTTATCGCGAATGGCGAGAAGCAGATTCAGCGATTGCGGGTTCCTGTTGGAAACGAGACGATTGATGGACGTTACAACATCACGATTACAGATGAACATTTAACGCAAGTGATATATACCCACAAAAAAAGCAGGTACCAAAGATGGGTTTGGAGCGGTTTTACGATTCAATCGAACAGTGCGCTGCCGCGCCAAAATTGAACGAGAGCAATCAATATCTCTCCAATACATCCAGACAAGATTTCAAGCGACGGTCGTGATCCGCGAATTGTTTTAGCCACTCAACAACTGTTTTGCCATCGGAGAGTCTCGCTTTCAAATCTGCGCCATATTCTACAAGATACCGCGTCGTTTCTACATGCCCATGACCGGCTGCGCAGTATAGTGGAAAATGTCCATGCTCTGATGTTACATTGACATCCGCACCACTACTGACTAACTGTTCTACAATTTCCAAGTCCCCGTTTCGAGTCGCGTGGTGTAAAGCTGTATCGCCACGAGCGTAACGCTCTTGAACTAACTTTGCGTTGTCCCGAAGCATTGCATTGACGCGCTGCACATTGGCTAAGAAAACGGCGTATATGAACTGACGTGCCGTTTCACTCAATGGTTTGGCATGCGCATCCAAACCCCCATACGCAACGAGCAGTAATACGACTTCCTTATTGTCCGGTACTTCTCCGGCATAGTGAATCACATAGCCATCATGCGCTGCCAAATCAGCACCAGCGTCTATTAGATATTTCACAACATCATAATGCCGTCTTAATCCGGCATGAAATATAGGACGCCATTCGTATTGATCGTCCTGATTAACTGACAGCGGTTCCTGCTCAACGATTTTCTTCACTAAATCGAGGTCGCCGCTTGCTGCAGCGTCATGAATTGAACCGAGTTGCATATCTATTCTCCTCTGTTAGGTTAATTGTGTTTCCAACAATATCGTAAAGTCGAAAAATATGTGAACACTTGTAGCACAAACTGAAGGCTGGAGGACCCGCAAACTAACAGTTTGCGCTACGATAGGAGTGTCCAAACAATTATAGGATTCACTATAAATGTGAGGTGTCCATCTTTCGCCTGATCTATCGAAATCGTGTGAGTTGACTCATGGTGTCCATAACGCGTCAATCTTTCCCATGATTGACGCTACTTTTTCCTGTTGATTGTGTTCGAGAACATAGAGTAAATCCGGAAATGGGGCGGTCCGGCGGTAAAAAGCGCAGCGAGAATGCCATCCATCGTCAATAATGCCATCGTAGTAAGCAGTCAAACCGCCAACATCTTCTGCCGGATCACCAACTGTGCAAGATCCCCAATCAATAATCCCAGTAACGGTTTCCGTATCGACATCAACCAGAATGTTGTGTGAATAAAAGTCTTGGTGAATAAAAACGGGGGTGAAGGAAAAGATAGAGGGATTTGCCATTACCTGCTCGAAATAGGTAGTAATTTCTTCTTGCTGTCGGTGAGTAAGCCTTGGAAAGATGCAGGTTCGTATTTTTCCCCACATCTTGGTTATCCCTTCCCGCCACGTCTGTGATGTCGTATAAACATCGGATTCAAATAAGTCTTGCACACGGTCTATAGGAAAACGATGCAGCGCGGTGAGAAAATCTCCTAACGGCGGTTGCCACCACGTTGCTGATTGGACTTGCGGTGAACACTGATTCAGTGGCGTTCCGTTAATAAAGGCATATCCACCAAACACGAATGGATAATATTGCGTGGGTTGCCCGTGGTAGAGATACTGCGGAATAGGCAAGGGAACAGTAGGGGCAAGTTCGGTTAGTAAACGCATCTCACGTACCAAGCCGCGCGCTGCAACCTGATGTTTAGGGAAGCGAAAAACTATCCGCTGGTTGACCAGAAACGTTCGATTCGCCCAACCTTCATAGAGCGGCTCCCATGTTTCAATCGGCAACTGTGGGAAGTTTTCAATAATTGCTGCGTGGTAGTTTTTCTCAGTCAGTTGGAGCATATTCTTCCATTATCAGTATCAAGCCAATATGTTAGGTGGACGAGTAATCCCTTGTTTCATGCCAATGGTTTCCCCCAAGTAACTCTTGCTTCTAATTGGAAACTGAGGCATCCTTCATCATCAACAAAATCAGATAATACATGCGATAGTTCTGCATCAAAGGCTCTGACGTTTTCTTTACCCATGTGTTCTTTGGACATGCTTTCTCTCGAATGAAAAGACTGAACATAGTCTGCAAGCGGTTGCGAGAAACCGACCGGTGTTGTCCGCTTATCGCCAATCACGTGTAGATGTTCTCTATCCACGAGTTCTTGAATCAAGTCAATTTGTTCATGGTGTCTGTTGGTGGAATACTTGTGAATGAGTGAAAGTTCTGCATCCCCCCAAGGCGATCTAACAGGACGGTCTCCATCAATGATGACGAGATAACCATCTGCTGTCAGCACTTCCTTGAACCTTGGGAAAACTACGCGCTACTCCATCCAATGAATACTGGCTCCTGCCGTTATCATATTGTAGGGTGGATATAACTTCACTGTCTCAGCAGGGCCACGAATCCATCGGAGGTTGGGATGATCTCCATTAACGAGTAACTTCCCGACTCGGATCATCTCTTGTGAGAAGTCAACCGCATCAACGCCGTCTACGTGATTGACGAGTGCTCGTGCTATCTTTCCAGTACCACATCCGACATCAAGAACTTTTCCCCGCGATTCCCCGAGCAAATTGAGGAGTATCTGATATATCTCCTCTGGATACGGGGGTCGCAGCTCATAAGTTTCTGCCAAACTTCGGTGCTTGAATCGGGAGGCGTAATCGTCCCAGTATTGTCGAGGTCTTGTGATTTCCATATTTTTAGATGGGCAAAAAATCCAATTCCAACGCATCCCCTATAGGCACATAACCGATTTTGGTGTAGATGCTATTGGAAGTCGGGTTTGATAAATCGGTATATAGGCTGCAAAAGGAATAGCCATCCGAAAGGAGTTTCTTTGTTAGCAACAAAACGCACGAAGTCGCGTATCCTTTACCGCGGTGCTCAGGTGGCGTGTACACGAGACCGATTGTTGTTCCGTTTCTCATTGGACGGGACACGCCAGCAATAGACACGGGACCCTCGTTATCCCATACGTATAGTTGTTGATCCGTGATAAGTTTCTCAGTGCGACTTTTAGCACTCTCAAGACTGACGGGTTCCCCTATCGCTTCCGACAGACCGACAATCCATCGCGCCATGAGCGGATCATCGTCTGGACGTGCGAAACGCATCTGTCCCGGTGAAAGCGGGAGATCCGCGACGGTTCTCGCTTCAAATACACGCATGCGCTTGCTGAGCCTCACCGATACGCCAGACCTGCCTTCAATCCAACCATCAGCAAAGGCTTGGGCTTCTGTTGCTGGTCCAACAACTCCCGGTATTTGCATGTTAATTTCACGCAGGTGACGCACAAGATGAACCACAGCAACTGGGATATCTGTGTCAATTTTGCTCAAGATGATTCGCTTAGGTGGTGTCATTACTGCGACTCCCACGACTTGCCCTTGTTCCAAAATACTTAATAAAACGGGTAACTCAGAGGTGTAGTAGTATGGGTCTTCAGCGAGTCTATAGGCTAAACCGATCGGCAGATTGTTTTCACACTCATTTTGTTCCAGATAGATACCTGAAAGTGAAATAAGTTCGCTTGCGTGGGGGTGGGACCGTATTTCGATCACCGTTTCTCGTTTCCTTTCGTCATTTCAGTTACCATACATACAAATGGGGCTCTTCTTCCCGAATCAACTCTTTCACCTGAGCCGATTCGATTTGCAGGGCAACTACTTGGCTGCCCATGAAATTGCGCCATTCTGTATCGGGAAGTAAATCCATTTTGTAAAGAATCTCCCGAATTGATTGACAGATGTTGTGGATGATCTCGCCGCGCGCTTTATGATTGTTTGCTGATTCGAGTTTCTTGAGAGACGGTCCTATAATGTCTACCCATTTCGGGAGACTTTGTGCCTGCCAGTGCAGCCATTTCCAATATACTGGAAAACGTTTATTGAGTAGACACAAAAGTCTTAACGTGCATTCGACAAAAGCTCCTTGTCCGATGAGTAAACCTATACCATCACCGCGTTTCGCTAAACGATAGCTCGAATTGTAGTCGCCATTGTGCCAAATTCCCCATAGATCACTTGCGACCTTCCACCTCCAGATGTCTGCAGGGTAGTATGCCTTTTGGAAAGCGGATATGCGTTCGCTGAGGGCGTTAGAAGGGTCATAGAGCACAAAACCAGACGACGCGTAGTAGAGGTTGTTGTCATCAGCGGCAGCCCATTCCTCGATCGTCACCGGCGGGTAGGCAGATTCGTGAAAATCACGATAGACTGCGTCGATAGTGCTTATCTGTATCGTCCGAGGTTGCAATTTGGTAGTGTCAATTCCTAAAAACGTATCTGGAATAGCCGCTTCCAGAGCCTGAGAAATAGAAGAACCATATTCCGCGATATCCTGTGCCGATAACAGTAGTTGGCACTTGTTTGGTCCCCAGTCATGATCGCGTGACAGTTCGTCATCGGCACCAAGAACATCAGATCCTAATCCGATGACTCCAGCACTGAGACGGGGCAGGACATCCGGAAAGCTTTCTTTTAAGATGGGTAGAAAGACTTCATCAAATAAAATTTGACAGTATACGTGCCCCTTCAGCGGTAACTCATAGTTTTTAGGATTGAGTTGCGAAGGGTCTTGTTCCTTCATCAGCCACCTCTTAGATAATACGACGGTTTTATTTTTCTAATGACCTTACGCAAAATTGTAACGTATACTGATGAACCACTGGCAAGGTTTCAACCTCAATCCAGCGCATTCACCACAGCATCACCGACCTGCGAGGTTTTGGCTTGACCACCAAGGTCGGATGGGAGGGTTTTGCCTTCCTCGACGACCTTCAGTACAGCTGCATCTATCGTTTCCGCTGCTGCTTCTTCACCCATGAACCGCAACATCATCGCACCAGAGATAATTGCCGCCAGCGGATTCGCGATGCCCATCCCCATGATGTCTGGCGCGCTCCCGTGAACCGGCTCGAACATTGAGGGAAATCGGCGTTGTGGGTCGATATTGCCGCTCGCTGCCAGTCCCATGCTGCCGGTGATAATCGCGCCGATGTCGGTGAGAATATCCCCGAATAGGTTACTCGCGACGACCACATCAAAGTCCTCCGGTCTCCGTACGAAATCCATACACGCTGCATCAACGAGCAGCGATTCTGTCTCTATATCGGGATACTTTGCAGCGACCCGCTCGAAGGCTGTATCCCATACAATCATGCCGTAACCTTGCGCGTTTGACTTGGTGATTGAAGTAACTTTGCGCTTCTTATTTCGTGCTTGCGCCTGCTCGAAGGCATAAGCGATAATGCGCTCGCAGCCGTGGCGCGTAAATATCCCAACCTGCACACCGATCTCTTCAGGAAACCCTTGGTACTGAAAACCACCGACGTTGGCATACTCGCCTTCTGTGTTCTCTCTTATCACTACGAAATCAATATCCCAAGCCTCTTTGTTTTTCAGTGGTGTGTTAATGCCGGGATAGAGGACACTGGGTCGTTCACAGACGTACTGATCGAATCTACGTCGGATTGGCAGCAGAAGTCCATTGAGCGCAATGTGGTCTTGGATGTCGGGGTGTCCGACTGCGCCAAGATAAATCTGGTCGAACGCTGCAAGGGTATCAAGGGCATCTGCTGGCATCATGTACCCATGCTCGAAATAGTAGTCGGAGCCCCAAGGAAACTCCACAAAGTCCCATTTGATGTCATACCTATCGGCGATAGCGTTGAGGACCTTGAGACCCTCCTCGATCACTTCAATCCCGATTCCATCACCCCGAATTATCGCAATCTTATATTCAGCCATATTTCCCTTTCTATGATTCCTATTTTGCCTTTTCGCTGATTTCAACTCAAGGGCTCTCTGGTTTGTCTTTCTCGAAACAGTTCAAGACAGCATCCCACGCCAACTCGGAAGCGATATGACTTAAGACGAAGTGATTGATATCCGGATTGTCCACCTCATCTGTTGTCACAGCATATAAGACATCACCATCAGCACTGGTATGAAATGGATAAATCGCCCGTGTCATTGAACTGTGAACATGTTTAGCCAATTGGCGGAGCTCGTCGATGTTGAGTTTCTGATTGGTAACCACCAAGGTTAAAGTCGTATTGCCCACTGACGGATTCGCTTTACTATCATCGGAGGGCGGCAAATTCACAACATCCTTGAGTGTATGCCTTTTGCCCGTTTGCGGGTTGTAATGCCCTCTAACGACTTCGCCTTGGCGATTCATGATGGCTCCGAGCGAATTGACGACACTAAATACCGCAACCTTTGTGGGTCCAGTTTGGTGGAAAGCCCCACCCTGCCCCGCACTTTCGCTTTGGAAAGGTTTCAATAGCCATTTCCCACAAGTCGCGGAACGACCTGCGCCTCTGGCACCGAGGGGAAAAATACCCGGCTTCGCCGTCCGTAAAGCTGCGCGACCCAACGCTTTATCGGGATAGATCCAGTTATCTCGGAAGAAATCATAGATGATAGCCCCACGTACGTCATAGATACCTGAATAACGGCTCTGCGCGAATATCTCAGCAGATACCCCGGTTGCAGCCTCTAAACCGTAAAGAGAACCACCCGCAAAACAGATAGCACTGACACCACCATCTGCAGCAGCGATACCTTGAATGGTTCCAGGCATTCCGCCCCGAATATCAACGACAGATTTTGCCTCGTTAGGAAAATAGAACACAGTGCATCCTGTAGGTCCTTCCTCATACTCCGCGACACCTATATGCAGAGATAGGAAGTCAAATTCGAGGACAGGACCTTCAAATGTAGTTTTAGGTACGAGGTGTGCATTATCGTTCGTTACAGGCTCTGGATTGTCTACCATTTTTGGATTCCTTTGTGATGTGTCCTGGCTCTCATTTGCTAACACAGCAGAAGCCAACAGCACCATAGTGATTAGCAGAGAGAAATGGTTAATTTTTATTATTCGATTTTGGGTCGGCACGTCCTTAAACATTTTAATCCTCACGCAGCGAGCCTTCTGAATTTCTGTTAAAGTTTAAGCCTAATCGGTGGTGTGTGTCAAGTCCTATTAATGTATTGCCAGTTAGAGATTAACACTTAGCGGTTTGGTGTCAAAAACTTTACGCCCCTTTAGATGTTGCACGAGATAAAATATTGTGCTATGCTCTAACGCAGAGAACGGCATTAGAAAATTAGAATAACTTCCGATGATAGAGGAGAGAAAATCGATGTCAAATACGCAAGAAATTGGCTGGAACACAGTCAGTAAAACAGGAGCCGTTGCAGCCGGTGGTGCGGGAGCTGTCGCAGCAGGGATTGAAATTCTGGAAGCAGGCGGTAATGCAGCAGATGCAGCAGCCGGAACGATTCTTGCCCTTAACGTTACAGACCACGGGGCCTGTTCTATTGGTGGTGAGGTGCCGCTCCTTATCTATGACGCAGGAAAACAGGAAGTGAAATCGCTCTCTGGACAGGGACGCGCACCGCTTTCACAAGATGCTATCGATTGGTACATGGAAAACGGGATCCCGAACGGTGACATCAAAATGGCACCTGTGCCGTCGGTTGTGGACCTCTGCACGACAACGCTCAAATTGTATGGCACAAAAACATTTGAGGACATCGTGGGTCCCACACTCGCACTACTGGATGCTGGTGAGGCAGACTGGCACTCTGATTTGGCGGTCACCCTCCGTAGGATGGTCGAAGAAGAACGGAAAACATCCGGGAGTCGTGAGGAAAAAGTCCAGGCCGCAAGCGATCGGTTCTACGGACGGAACGGCGTTAATACCGATATTGCCGATGCATTAGAAGGCTTTTACATTGATAAGGGTGGATTCCTTCGTAAGAGAGATCTCGCTGCGCACGTTACGCTTGTTGAAGATCCCGTATCGGTAGAATATCAAGGCTATACGGTGTACAAGTGCGGTCCGTGGACGCAAGGTCCCTATCTCTGTCAGGCACTGCGGTTATTAGAAGGCTTCGATCTCAAAGCGATGGGACACTTCTCAGCAGACTACGTGCATGTGGTCACAGAAGCACTCAAACTGGCGATGGCGGATCGGGATGCGTACTACGCCGACCCAGAATTTGTGGGTGTCCCGTTATCAGCACTGCTTTCCGATGCTTATACCGAAATCCGCCGACCTCTCATTGATATGCAAAAAGCCTCACTCGAAGCACGACCCGGCGACGTAGACAATATGGAACCGCTAAAAGCGGACGGTGTTTTCAGACCGGGTGTCGGTGGAACAACGACCTGCGTCGTTGCCGACCGATGGGGAAATGTCGTTTCTGCTACGCCGAGTGCAAACGTCTATCACGCAGGTGGCACAGTCGGCCCGACGGGTGTCAGTTATGGCAACCGGCTGCGGAGTCTCAATACAACGCCGGGACACCCGAACTGTATCCAACCCGGAAAGCGTCCGAGAATTACGCTTACACCTACACTGGTGCTTAAAGACGGATCTCCGATTTTAGCAATCAGTGTTGCGGGTGGAGACTTGCAAGACCAAGCGACGATGAATTTGCTGCTCGATTTCGTTGAGTTCGATATGCTACCGGAAGCTGCTGTCACGGCACCGCGTTTTGCCACAGCACATCACGAAAATTCGTTTGACCCGAACCCTAACCGTCCGCAGACATTTGGACAAGCGGGTTCGTTGACTATCACTGAGAGTGTAGGTGAAGATGTGTGTGAAGAACTTGCGAGACGTGGACATCAAGTCAGGGCACACAGCGGTGCTATTGCAGTCCCTGTTATGCTCTATATCAATAAAGCGGACGGAATGTTCTATGCTGCCGGAGATCCAGCGACTGGTAGGCATGCTGCAGGATTGGGGTAAAACGAGAGCGAAAATAGCCTGACTTTATGCATCAAAATCCCCGCGCAAGATGCGTTCGGAAGGGGATAATGCGTCTTCGTCGTCCAATGCTACCTCAATTTCTGACTTTTTCCATAGGGGTCCGACATGCATCATATTGAAAGGTTCAATTTCTGTGTTCCCCTCAACCTTACTAAAGTTTGGACGCTATTGTAAAGTTATGCTGCCTTTTCAAAAGGCGGGGGC
>VXZL01000138.1 GCA_009845505.1 Candidatus Poribacteria bacterium
TTTTAACTGAAGATTCAGAGAAATATCAGCAACTCACAAAGTAGACCTACCGAGTATGAGACCCACAAACGCATAAAATAAATATTGCTAAAAGGAAACAATAGATTGAAACACACACGCCATATAATTCTACTGATAGCCCTATTTTTCCCGACGACTGCATCCGCGACATTTAACGATATTGGCGTTGGGGCAAGACCGCTGGGTTTAGGTGGTGCCTTCGTTGCGCTCGCCGACGATAGCAACGCCGCAAGTTACAACGCTGCAGGATTAGGCTATATCGATGCAATCCAGATTGGTGCCACGCGGGCACAACGCTTCAATGGACTCATCACCTATAACAGTGTCAGCGGTATTATTCCGTTCGGGAGAATAGGTTCACTTGGCGCGAGTCTCGGCATCCTCGCAGAAGACTCCGAAATCTATCAGGAACAAGTGGTGCGTATCTCCTATGGAAATGCGCTCTTCAAACAGTTGGCAATCGGGGCAAACTTTAAATTTCTTGGTACCTCTTTCGACGCAGCAAACGAATTTGTCGCTGAGAACCCGTACTTTGCGCAGACCTCCAGTTCCGCTATTTCATTCGATCTCGGCGTGATTACCAAACCGTTCCAGAGTCTGAGCCTTGGAGCGTCTGTTGAGAATTTACTCCCTGCAAACATGAGTATCTCTGATACACACACAGACGCAGTGCCGCTGAATATCCGTGCCGGTTTGGTATATAGACTTGCCTCTATAGCAGAAATGAGCGCGCAAGGTGAAGCGGTTAGTAACTTGCTAAAAGGAAGTTTAGGAACAGTGGAGATTGCATCCCGTAACGGTGAAATTTATATCCGAACAGGCATAGAAATTTGGCTTAACACAGCTATTGCTATCCGCGGTGGATACGGGGCAAAAAATGGAGCAAGCACTGCAACAACCCTCAACTTCGGCGGAAGTGCCAAAATCCCGATTAGTAACACGAACCTCCAACTCGACTACGGAATCCAACTACTGAGTGGGGATTTCGAAAATAATACGACACAGCGATTCTCGCTCAACCTGATACTTTAAGAAAAGAGTTTCTCCAATGAAAAACACAGCGATTATTTTAATACTTACTGTTGGTGTATTTGTTCCTATAATCAGTCATGGTGCGGTTACTTCCGTAGGCGAGATAAACGTCCAAGGCGAAACGAAAGGCGTTGTTCCCGCCAGTTCAACGGTGCCACTCATTGTAACGCTCGTTGTTGACCGATCATTAGCAGAGCCCGGTGAGGAAATTAAGACGATTGAAGTCATAATGCCGCCTGGATTTTCGACGCGATCCTCCGATTTCAAAGGCATCAAACGCGACGGGAATCCCATTGTCGCGCGAGCCGTCGTCTCCGGCGGAACCATTCTACGCGTCGAGTTAGCAGATGCCGTCGTCGACTTTCAAAATTCCATATATGAAATTACATTTGACGCTCGAACCCCAAACACGGTTATATTAGAGTCAGTTTTCAGAACACGGCTCCGCAACCTCCAAGACGGCCCCATCGGCGAATTTATCCGATCTGGACAGGCGGATGGCAAACTCAACAACGACGATTTTACTTTAGAGGTCATCCCGAACATACCCCCTGATCCGGTTATAGGTTTCACGGCTGAAGCCGACGGAACTGGTGAAAACGATGTGACACTCCGTTGGCAGAAATCAGAAGACCTCGATGTTAGCGGCTATCTCATCTATAGGAATAAGGAAGCACCAATCAATGTTGAAAACCGTTCATCAACGACGTTCCGAGAGATAAATGTGCCACCGGGAAGTCATACGTATCAGATAACCGCTTACAAAACGCTCTTCTTACAATCAGAACGCTCTGCGATTCAAACAGTTGAAGTATCTGTCGACACAGCTGCACCGGAGCCTCCGATGATGCTGAGTATCATCACTTCAAGTGATGGGGTCGAAGTTCTCTGGAAACCAAGCAGTAGTCGCGACGTAATAAAATATCAAATTTTTGAGGGGGATACCCAACTCGGAGAAATAAGCGAGTCAAAAACAGAATACAAATTTATTGATAGACGCCGTTTAACTACAGGTAGTTTTACCTATGCCGTTATTGCCTTTGATGAAGCAGATAACAAATCCGAAAAGATAGAGAAAAGGCTTCGCATACTTGACGAACCCTATCCAAATCCATTCACGCCGCTTTCTCCAAGTGAAGATTTCAATCAGGTTGTGTTCCCTGCACGGACACTTGAAGACGCTTCGGGTGAATTTTCAGTACTTATCTATGACATCGACGGAATGCGCGTCAAAACCTTAACCGCACTGCCCGGAGAAACAGAGTTGACGTGGGATGGGCGCGATGAAGCCGGTGAGATTGTAGAAAGTGGCGTTTATGTCTACCAACTTCAAGTAGGGGAGAGTTTTAAGACTGGCACTTTGATTGTTGCCAAATAGATGACAATTCGTAGGTGGCAATAATGCCAAGGTGTGTTTACGCATATTGCGGAATCCGTTTCAGCGCAGTACATAAGCAGAGACGCAACGGGCACGACACGAAAAAATGTCTTGACTTAATTCTTCCTTCAGAGTTATATTATAAAAACGACTTTTGTCGACGTAGTATGCCTTTCTGATTGGCGTTTAGACGCTAATTTCTGGAGGGATTCAAAGTCACATCTGATTCACATCCCTCACACTCAAGGCGCGCTGCTAACACAACACTCTCAGTGTGCCTCACGAACTGAAAACTTGTTACAGAAAATTAGAATAAAGGAGAAGGATAAAGATGAATAAATTGAAGTCACACGGACAATGTAAAGCAAAGACAAATTTTGTCCGTGTGGACAAAATTTGTCTCAGGCAGGAAAGTTTAAAACTTACATTGCATTTAGCGATTCTCGTAACAGTGGCAATCGCCTGTTCTGTTTTTGTTGCTTTACCGACGGCGGAAGGATGGACAGTCGTGCAAGAACGCGACCCAAACGTTCGGGATTACATGTCTATCACTTTCACAAGCAAAAATACCGGCTGGGTAGTGGGTGCAGCGTCGTTTGAGGATTTTGAAAATCCGGGCTTCATCGGTTACACGACAGACGGTGGTGCATCCTGGCAAAAATCGGAAGTTCAAATCCCTGCCGATTTAGCTGAGGTCTACTTTTTAGACGATAAACATGGTTGGGCAGTTGGTGCGAATGGCACGATTGTAGCAACTGATAACGGTCAAGACTGGGAATTACAAACCAGCAAAGTTGGCAACGGACTTAAGGGCATCTATTTCGTAAATAAAGATGTCGGCCTCGCCGTAGGAGAGAGCGATACAATCCTCTCCACGAAAAACGGTGGACGCTCTTGGAAGGTGCTTCAAGGTGGCCAACTCGGTGCTGTTGGCGACGACGATGCGAATATGTACAACGCTGTCCAGTTCCTTGACGAAGAGACGGGTTGGCTTGCGGGGGTTCGCGTGAGCCCGAGCACACAGGGACAGAGTGCCTTAATTCAAAAAACCACGGACGGAGGACAGAGTTGGGTTACGCAAGAGACTGGTAAAGAAGACATTCTCGAAGACCTCTTTTTCCTTAACGCTTCAATGGGTTGGGCAGTCGGTGAAAATGGTGTAATCCTTCATACCAATAACGGTGGCGAAAGCTGGACAGAGCAAGCCAGTGGCACACAAGAAACACTACGAAGTGTTGGGTTTGCGGACGAGAATAACGGCTGGGCTATCGGTGGTGACTTTGGGGTCGGTGCCATTCTACATACCACTGATGGTGGCACAACCTGGGAGCTTGAAGATTCTACGGAGAAATTAGTTAAAGTTTTCGTGCTTGATGGAAAAAATGTGTGGTTAGCAAGTTCTACGGGAGCCGTCATGCGCGCAGAATAAAAGGAAACATAAGGGAGTAGCAGCAATTCCGAATACGGCTACTCCCTACGTCCATATTTTACATCAAGACAATGTTGTAGGGCAATGGGAACGTCTCCCTGCCACACAACCCTGAACAAATCGTTTTTTGTGGAATCGGAGGTATAATTTTGGAAATATCCACGTTCGCGGCGCGAATGGATCGATTGGGGACAGAATCGGCATTTGAAGTGCTTGCGAAAGCGAAACAATTAGAGGCACAAGGTAGAAACATCATCCATTTAGAAATAGGGCAACCGGATTTCCCAACACCGATTAATATTATTGAGGCAGCATATAAAGCAATGAAGGACGGACATACCGGCTACTGTCCATCCGCTGGCGTGCCGGAGTTTCGTGAAGTTGTCGCGCACCACATAACGGAGACGCGCGGGATCAGCGTCCACCCAGATGAAGTCACCGTGACACCCGGTGCGAAGCCAATTATTTTCTTTACTATCTTGGCTCTAATCGATGATGGTGACGAAGTGATTTATCCCGAACCCGGTTTTCCGGTCTATGAATCAGTTATCGACTTCATCGGTGGAAAAGCCGTTCCGCTGCCCCTTCGCGAAGAGGTAGATTTCCGATTCCGGCTCGAAGATCTCGTTGATTCAATCTCTGACCGAACGAAGCTGCTTATTCTCAACTCACCGCAAAACCCGACAGGCGGGACCCTAACGCCAGAAGACCTCAAAGCAATCGCTGAACTGGCACAGAAACACAACTTTTATGTGCTGACAGATGAAGTGTACTCTCGCATCCTCTACGAAGGCAAACATCATAGTGTCATCAACCTCCCCGGTATGAAAGAACGAACAATTCTCATCGAGGGACATTCTAAAACTTACGCAATGACAGGGTGGCGACTCGGATACGGTATTGCCCCACAAGAAATCGCAGACAAGATTACACAGCTCACAATCAATTCTAATTCTTGTACTGCGACTTTCACACAAATCGCTGGAATAGAAGCATTGACAGGTCAGCAAACCTCTGTTACAGAGATGGTAGACGAGTTTCAGAAACGCCGTGATGCGATTGTGGGTGGACTCAATGCTATTGAAGGCGTGAGCTGTATCAAACCGCTCGGTGCCTTCTATGTGTTTCCCAACGTCACGCAACTCCCTCTCTCGTGTGAAGCACTCGCTGATTATCTGATGAATGAGGCAGACATCGCGCTATTGCCCGGTACCTCCTTCGGCAAATACGGTGACGGTTACCTCCGACTCTCGTATGCTAATTCATTGGAAAATATCCAAGAGGCATTAGGCAGAATGGAAACTGCAATCATGAAATTGTAGACCTGACGGTTTCCGATAGCCATTAATAATAGGAATTTCTTGTATGCCTCAAACTTTCAATAGTGCGTTAAACGAGAAAGTCACCGCTCGTATCCCAGCAAGCACGACGAATTTGGGTCCTGGCTTTGATGTCTTAGGACTCGCTTTACAACTCTACAGCACAGTCACATTGGAACCATCCGACACCGCAACCGAAGTCGTTGTAAGCGGCGTAGATGCCGATAAGATACCGAATACGCCAGAACATGTAGCGTTTCAAGCAGTCGAATTAGTTTTCAAGCGAAGCGGAACAAAACGTCCCAACGGTTTTAAACTACGCATTGACAATGGAATACCTGCAATCCGTGGGTTAGGTGGCAGTGGTACAGCCATTCTTGGTGGATTGTTAACAGCGAACATCTTATGTGGGCTGCCATTTTCTGATGCCGAACTTCTCAACTTCGCGACAGAGATGGAAGGACACCCAGATAATGTGGCGGCCTCACTATACGGTGGTATTGTCGTTTCAGCACAAGAAGATGGACATGTGCATACCATTCGGCTGACGTTTCCCCCGGAACTCTCCATTGTGCTTGCAATCCCGAATTTTCCGCTTTCAACCAAACAAGCGCGAGAAGTTCTACCAAAATCGGTTGATTTCGCGGACGCAATCTACAATACGAGTCGTAGCACATTACTAATTGCCAGTATTGCGACGGGGCAATTTGAGATGTTGAAAGTAGCCATGAAGGATAAGCTGCACCAACCATACCGCACCTCACTAATTCCTGGATTTAACGATGTCGCTGAAGCTGCTATTGCTAATGGCGCCCTCAGTGTTGCGCTGAGTGGTGCGGGACCGACTGTAGCTGCCTATTGTCTGGAACACGCCGAACAGGTCGCGAAACAGATGCAAACTGCCTTCAATAAACATCAGATCGTTTGTGATATTAAGATTCTGAAAGCAGATGCTGCCGGAGCGAATGTACAAACTGGTGCTCTCTGTCGGAGCGGATAGATAAGCGTAGAATTTCTCTTGGCAGGCATTTTTGGTTTAAAGATATCAAAAAATGAGAATTGCCGACTTCGCAATTCTATAAATGATAGGAGTTTTCCGAATTTCTAAACGCCTGACACCCATAAAAACACGATGTCCAATTTTCATACGGAAAACATTGCATCCATATTGAATAAATTCAATGCCAACATGGACCAGGGGTTGAGTACAGATGCTTTTCAAGCAGCGAAAGCACAGTATGGCAAGAACGAGCTGGATCCAGTGGAAACTGCCTTTTCGCTTAAGGCGTTTTTAGGACCCCTCTTCACATGGCGCATTCTCATCTTGACGTTAGCAACACTCACTCTAATCGTCTGCTTTGCTAATGGGGCAAGCGGCATCAGTCTCCACACAATAGGCCTCGTTGGCACTGTTTTGGCTATGCATATCGGATGGGCATATCTGACAGATCACCGCAGCCAGAATCGTGATAACAATAGACATCAACTGATGGTACACAGTATCAAAGTTATCCGACAAGGGAAAATTGATCACTGTCCACCGGAAGACATCGTGCCGGGTGATCTACTTCCTTTTAGTCCTGGTGACTATGTTCCAGCTGATGCGAGAATTATTGAATCTGAAGGTCTAATGATTGACGAATCAGCACTCTTTGGGACTGAGGAACCTATTGCGAAGACAAGCACAGATATTTCAGAGACAAATGTGCCACCACAACGACAAAAAAACATGGCATTTGCCGGGACGTATGTCACAGCCGGACACGGCTTTGCGATTGTCGTGCAGACCGGGAAAGACTTAGAAATCCGGAGGCAACGTCGCGATGTCCATGCGCCTGGCATCGCGAACACATTAGCCGAGAACGAGACCCAAAGTCTGCATACTGTCATAAAAGTGGCTGGCGTGATAGTTGCGGGTGTAGCTGTGGGTATCGCATGGTGGTTTGAATATCAGAATCAGTCAACTGATTGGTATGCCCTGATATATCTTGGCGTACTTTTTGTTCTTGCATCTGCTCCACATGACGTTATTTCGTTGCTCCGACTCTCATTTTCGCAACACACCCAAAAATTGCTGGAAAAAGGTGTTATTCTGCGACACTCACGGACGCTTGAAAAATTGAGCCGTATTACTGCCTTCTGTGCAAATGAAAACGGTCTCTCGACGACACGCGCGCTGACGATCTCCAACCTTTTCGTGGATGAACAACTCATTGATAGCAATACGTGGCAATCGTGGTTAGATTCCTTGCAAAATTTCACACCGAAAGAGCGACAAGAGACAATTGCGTCAATGCCGACGGGTGGAAAAATCCCACAAGGTGCTCCCCACTTGGTGTTCACAGCCGGTCTTGGCACTTCTAATGGACAGCAGTTAGATAATACCGAGATGTCGAATACGGAAGAAGACTGGTCAACAGAACAATCTGCTGGTGTACCCTCAGTACAAGCAGCTATCCAGAAAGCGATGGAACAACTCGGTTATCAACCAAATGCCTTGAGTGCCCAACTTCCGTTGGTAGATTCATATCCAGCCACACGCAACTACGGATATCAAACGCAAGTGTTTGAGTCGGGTCCAGAAAACTATCTCAACGTCATCTTCGGAGAGGGGCAAACGGTGCTTGATACCTGTGCTTATGTACTCATCGAAGGTGAAATTGTCCCGATGCAAGACGATCGTTACGAGAGGTACTGTGAGGTTATTGACTATCTACTTACCACCAGAGCCGAGATTTATGGTGTTGCCTTTCACTCTTCCGATGTCATTTTGAAACCACAAGAGGTAGAAGATAATGCGATCTTTTTAGGATTTATTGCCCTCTCCGTCAGCAGCGGTGAAGAAACAAAGGAGGTGCTGAAATCCAGCCTTGACACGGGACTCAAAGTAATCCTCATGGCTGAAAATAAGAAGCAGCAGACTATTGACTTCGCGAAGGATCTCGGGCTGATTCACAATCGAAAGTCTGTTGTATCAAGCGAAGAATTAGATGCCGTCCCACGTGAACAATTCGATGCCCAGGTCTCAAAATGGCTCGCTTACTCCGAACCGACATGGGAGCAACGTCGGAACATTGTTCTCAGTTTGAAACGTCAAGGACATTCTGTCGGGTTTTTGGGTGAAGACAGAAACGATTTGCGAGCAATGAACGTCTCAAATATCACCCTTGCAGATAGCAGTAAGGCACCCCACGTTGTACAAGCATTTGCCGACGGATTGATTGACAAAAAAGGTTTCCAAGCCGTAAGGGATGGATTGCTTTATGTACGCGAGGCATATCACAATATCGCAGGCTTTTTAAGGTGGAGTTTCTCGTGTACACTCTCCTTGCTGCTGACCCTTACTTTTGGAACAGTTTTACATTACCTCTATAAACTTCCTATGCCTTTGACGTTGACCCAGGTAATTTGGGTGCAATTTCTCTTAACCTTGCTGCCTTCATTAGGCGTCGGTACTGAAAAGATATTCGCCGATGAAAAACATCACCGTCCAACACTATTTTCAGGCTCACGCTTCTTCTCTAAAACAACGCCGGTGGATATCATTTGTCGTTCTGTAACCACCAGTCTAATGACGATTATTCCTTTTTTCTTTCTTCTTTGGCAGTCTCCGGCTCTATCCGATCCGCTTGGGGTCTCTACCTTACTGAGAGATGTATTCTCGATTTCAAATTCAACAGATCCAAACGCCTCAGACATTTCGGTAGCCCGAACCGTAGCATGCACCACACTGATTTTTACACAATTGACGACCTGCTGGCAAACGTTGCGGTATCCATGGGAATCACTTTTTCACAGGATGTTTGCGAACACACGGCTCCTCATTATGCTCCTCATCGTCATAGGGCTTCACCTGATTGCTGTCTACGTCGAACCTATCTGCGAATTTCTGGGGATGGCACATCTCAAATGGGAATGGCAATGGGCACTTCTGTTTAGTTTGACTTTGTTCTTCTTACCACTAAACTTAGCAATTAATGCAAATCCCGATGACGATTATTAGTGCTTGATACAATACATGTTAGCAGGCGGAAGTTAGACCCAAAATCCATAGGTAGGAATCCCCACAATAATCCCGAGGATCGTCCAAAGACTACCGATTGTAAACTCTCCCAAGATTAATCCTAAAAAGAACGGGGCTATTTTTCGATGCCTCACCACACCACCATACTGAAGAATAAGCCATTTGACTAACCAACTCATGAAAAGACAGCTCCATGTAACGTTCATGCCCCAACTCGTAGAGATAGCAAACCCAGCGGGGTGGAACGGCCACCAGACAAACCGCATCCTAAAAAACATTAGCACTGTCGTCAACAGAAAGCCGATTCCCATAAACCCACTTTCAGGTATAAGCGTTTCTTCGGGTGCCTGCATCCATCCTGAAAGACGGCGATACGGCTCTATGCCGAAAGCACTCAGAGAGGGCCAATAGGCGCGTACCTCCATGCCGAGTCGATAGCCACGGTCAATTAATGCCCAAAATCCTGCCAATGACCCTAAAACAGTTGCCAGAGTTAAGGCAAAGATGATGCGACGCATGGTCATGTTTGTACGCTCCATGATTTTGAAACCTTCCAACTGGTGCGGCATTGGATGGCTCCGATACGCACGATTGATGAACCAAAACATGGAGAACATAATAAGGTTGCCTCTCCCTAACCGGCGTGTGCCAACAGTTCGAGTCAATATTTCGTCTGGTCCCGAATAGTGTAAATCATGGACGGGCGTGCCTAACTCGGCGCGCATCCGAGTTATAGCGATAGAAATCATATAGTATATTACGAAAAATGCAAACATCACCCACAACTCTGCGCCGCCATAGTAACAGAAGACCACAAGAAACACCATCACCAAAATAAGACCGACTGTCGCGGCTCGGTAAGACATGGGTTCAGATGTATCCCGCTCCGAGGCGGTCCCCTCTGTATTTCCCCGTTGGGTATTCAGTCCGAGAACGGCTCTTGCGACGTGCAAAAGATGTCGCCGACTTGCCCAAAGTGCTAAAACACACAGCGCGAGATAACCGCCGGATGCCTGCTCGCTCATGTATGGAAAGCGCGGCAGACTACGAAGTCCGAGAGCGGCACCGAGGACGCGCATAAATCGCCAATACCAGAAGAAAAACCAACATGAAAACGAAAGATCCAAGGGAATAAAGAAACCGAGTCCGATAGCAAATGGATAGAGTGAAAATGGGATTCTACCCATAGCATTCCAAGGACTCTCTGTAAAAATTTGAAAACTCCGCACACGCGTCCGGAGTTCAGGCAAAATTGGATACAGAAAGTTAATACCATTCCAGAGCGCGAGTGCCCCCGCAAGTCCAAAACCGAGCCACATCAATTTATTTTGAAAAAGGCTATTTTGTGGTGTTTCCGTCAACTGGAGTGGAAGCTGAATTATTGGATAACTGAGCTTTTCGTGTTCGATCCACTGTTTTCGGACAATTACGTTGATGCAAAGCATGCCAAAAATCAACACAGTAATAAAGGCTGTCCACCAGAGTACAGGGGTTGCCCATCCGAGTAATGTTCTCACCGTATAAAGGGGTAGTTCGCCTTCATAGTAGCCGTATAAAAGCGTTGTGTCACTAACGGTGAGCCACTGCGGGAGAAACGGGACAAACAGCTGCTGCCATTCATTTTCTGGCGTTGCAAAGCGGAAGGCATGTCCGAGCATTGGCACTAAAATTTCAAGCATATCGTGTCCAGCAATACCCGAAGCGATAGAAAGCATTAGGTAAACGACCACCAATTCGCTCTGTGCTAAGGTCAAGCTTGGCAGGAAACGCCGTAACAATTGGTTCACACCGATTATCACGAAGAGACTAAAGATTACATTAAAAAAGAGGGAAATCGTCACAGGATGTCCTGAATACCGGATAACTTCCATCTCAATAATCCAATAGCAGTTAATCGGTATTAGGATAACAGCAATAAGTATAGATTTGAGTGTGACACCGTGGGCAGGAACTTGGGATGCTACTAACGAACGGGAAGTTTCAACTTCCATATAGAATACGGCTCCAGTGAATGCGAAATGATTTTGACCCGTTCAATGGGTGGTGGTAGGCGTGGTTTGTTTAAGGGTACGTTCTACAGTGGTCTCTATGCACATTTTAGACAAATTTATCACACGCGCCACAACCTGTCAACCCTTTAAAGTTGTTAACCAGAACAATGTCGTGAAGTTATGAAAAAGTAGCAATCTGAAGGAGCTGCTGTGGAGC
>VXZL01000389.1 GCA_009845505.1 Candidatus Poribacteria bacterium
CTTTGATAAGAACGTGCCAATGACATGGGGCATCAATGCCGGACGTGGGATGGCGCGTTCACGAGAAGAAGCAATCTGGAACCCCGTCCCCTCCTCTTACGGCGGTAGAGCCAAATACCGAACAGCACACGTCGGAAGCCTCGTCGGATTAGAAGGGATCGCACCCTCCCGAAACTTAGAAGTTCTCCCTTATATTCTGCCCGGAATCGCCCAGGTCAGTGACGACGACGCAAACCTCGAAACGACCCGCGAATTTAAACTCGGTTTTGACGCAAAATACGGTATCACTTCAAACCTCACCGCTGATATTACCTATAACACAGACTTTGCCCAAGTTGAAGCAGATGACGAACAGGTAAATTTAACCCGATTTAGCCTCTTCTTCCCCGAAAAACGTCCGTTCTTTTTGGAAGGCGCAGGACTTTTCGATTTTGGAGTCCCGCGGACGAGTTTCCGCCGACCCCCACCGATGCTCCTTTTCTATAGTCGACGCATTGGACTTGCTGAAGGAAACGCCATTCCTATTATTTTCGGTGGAAAAACAACAGGTAAAATCGGATCTTACGGGGTTGGGTTTCTCAACGTCCTTACCGATGAATTCCACGATGACATTACCGATGATGATCCTGTCAATGTACCCCGAACGAACTTTTCCGTGCTTCGACTCACAAAAGACATTGCCGCGGGTTCGCGGGTCGGAGTAATTGGCGTCAATAAAGACGAATTCGGGGATTACAACCGCGCCGGCGGTCTCGACTTTGAATATCGACCCAGTGATCGTTTAAATGTACGGGGTATGTGGGCATTGACTGCCGAACCCGGGACGTCCAGTATGTTTGGGCAAAACAACTCTTGGTATCTCGGTTCCCAATGGCAGAGCAATGTTTTTCGTGTAGAGGGTTCATATACCGACATCGGCGAGGATTTCAATCCCGCCGTAGGATACGTCCGCCGTACCGGCATCCGTCATTTCCGAAGCGAGATGCGCTGGACACCAAGACCCCAAAAATTCGGGGTCCGGCAGGTTTGGACAGGACCCGAGATGAATTATCTGCTCGATCACGACAACAAAGTGCAAGAATGGGATATCTCCTATCTCAATTGGTTTGAGTTCAACACCGGTGACTATATCATGTTCAGGGGTAGGCGCAGTTTTGAGCGGTTGGACGAGATTTTCGATTTTCGGGACGGTGTAGAAATTCCGATAGGCGGCTACTACGCTAACACGTACAGTGTCCGTCTCTCCAGTAATGATAGTCGAGTAATTGGTGGGACGCTTGATGTCGGTATTGAGGATTTCTACGAGGGTGAAGTTCGCAGAGCATCTATAGAAACCGTCCTTAAACCGAATGGAAATATCGCTATGCGGGCAGAATACCAATTTAATCAGATCGTTGACCTGCCGGTAACTTACTTTACCGACGGAGAACCTCATCCTGTTTATGTCAATCTTTTCCGAGGTAGACTCGACTATTCCTTTTCCACGGAACTCTTCGCAAAAGTCTTTGCACAATGGAATACGGATGCAGACGTTGTGTCTATGAACTTCCTGGTTAATTACATCTATCGTCCGGGAAGTGATTTCTACTTCGTTTTCAATCAGACTTACGATACCGATGGCGCAACACAATCTACGCTATTAGACTCAACTGTTGTGGCAAAGATGACCTATTGGTGGAACCCATAGGATCAGAAACCAAATCCGTTGGATTATTGGACTCTAAAAAATTGACAAAAAAAAAGAAATGTGGTACAATTTGTAATTAAAGTATCTTTATACGCGAATAAAGCGTTTTTATATACAAATTGTGCCACATTCTATAGAGGCTATTAAACCTTCTCTTAGCATTTGATGTCAAAAATAAGTACGTGCGATCATAAATGGTTTTTAGTTTCTTGACGGACTCGTTTCAGTTAAATCTCTTAGAATCGGGTCCATATAAACAGGTTCCGAACCGAAATCATAGGTTCTTCTTTTTATAGGAGGAAGACAGATGAGTAGCAGAACTTCCGGCATGCTTAGTGAGATGCAGCAACGTCGGGCAGAGCGCAAAAAACCGAAGCGTTTTGTTGCACTGAAAAAGGTTTCGCTGGATACCAGTCAACAGCAAGGTATTTCCACTGCGCAAGCAAACGTAGTGAAGCATCCGATCACGCAAAAGCACGTCGGGCGGAGTTCCACAGCGTTTTCAGTAGCAATCGCATTTCACGTAATTATTGGGTTTGTTATTAGTGCTTTCTTTATCGCCGAGCAGATTGAAATGAATCAAGAGACGTTTGATATTAGCATCGTCACAGAAGAGCCAAAAACCAAGCGTCGACTCCGACGCAGAGAGACACCAAAGTTTGAAACAAAACCACAACAGCAGCAAGTTCTTATTCAGCGTCCGCTTGCGACCGCCACTTCACAATTGCCCTCAAGAGACGGATTCGTCATCCCGCAAGGCGCGGAAGCAACTGTTGACCTTTCAACACCTGGCGCGGATGAAGGTCCCAAAATGATAGAGGTCGAGCGAAATTTCGCCCAACCCTCGCGGTCATTGGAACCAGAGGCAAAGACACAGGGCTTTGAAATTCAGCGTGAAGCACCATCACTGATTAACAAGCTTGATGTCGGTGACTCATTAGAAGCAGGCCCCGGACTGGGGAGTGTCGATTTCGAACCTGAACCTGGTGTTGTTCCACCAGCAAGGAAGTACATTCCGGATCCGAAGGATTATTATCCAGATGCAGCAAAGAGAGCAGAGAAAGAAGGCAAGGTTATTCTGAAAGTAACTATCGACGAAAATGGTATTCCACGAGACATTGTAGCACTGACAAGCCTCGGGTTTGGATTTGAGGAAGCGGCAATTGAGATCTTAAAGAAGAGCACCTTTCGTCCC
The DNA here is from genome assembly GCA_009845505.1 of Candidatus Poribacteria bacterium. Classification (GTDB taxonomy): domain Bacteria; phylum Poribacteria; class WGA-4E; order WGA-4E; family WGA-3G; genus WGA-3G. Next base: position 2,883 of record VXZL01000389.1, read on the forward strand.
GCTACAAAAGGTGGAGAACCGATCAGTCTGGAAGTCGAAATACCCGTTGATTTCAAGCTTAAGGATAACTAAGAATACCACTTACTGATGTAGCGTCTCCGTCCTTACTTCAGGACAGAATTTACCTTATTTTCAGTAACCCCTTTGCTGCGAAATTCCGCACTAAATTGACAACAGATTGACGGGCTGTCTCAGCGATTTGCGTCTGTTCAAACGTCAGTGCTGCGATTTCCGCTTCCAATGCTTCTGCCTCTGACCCAGACATATTCTCAAAGAATCGATCGTGTACTGTAACGGGCGCGTTGTGCAACGCAACCGCTAAGGTCTGCTTGTCGAGTACTTTCAGGACGGTTTTAATCGCCTCGTTCTCCAATTCACCTAAACCCTCAAAGGTAAACAGTTGTTCAGAGACACTATTTACCATCTTGGGGTTTTTTTCTGCCAAAGTTTCCAACAACTGATTCTGTTCCGCTACATCCATGTAGGATAATAGCTTGGCAAGGTTTGTTGTGCCTTTCCCTAAGAAAGTGGTTTGCTGGAGTGTCTCCTTAATTTTAGCGATATGCTCATGCCATATTTGAGTCGCACGTTCAGCATCAACAACCTCTGTAGCAGTTATCTGCTCAGCAATACTCACCTTCCTGTCGAAGGGTAACTGCGCGAAAAGTTTCCCGGCGTATGCAGCAAGAGCATTGCCGATGAGGTCACTCTCCAAGTGGGCACACATCACAAAAAACACAGCAGCATCGGTGTCGTCTACATTTTGGAACGCTGTCAAAACAACTTGTGGATGGGTCTCATCAAGCAAAACCACCAATTCTTTTAGCGCAGCTTCATCTAAAAGCGGAGACATCGCCTGTGCGTCTGTATTAGGAAGTGACACCTCGTACCCCCTTTTCGCCTGCGACCACTTCACCGATGAGGTAGGTAGACTCTCCAGATGCATTGAGAGACGATAGCGCAATATCGACATCATCTGGCGAAAGGACGACCACCATCCCAACTCCCATATTGAAAACCCTATACATCTCTGCGTCTTCAACGTCCCCTTTTGCCTGTAAAAACGAAAAAATAGACGGAATCTTCCACGTCCCTTTTTGGATTTCGGCTACACAGTCATCGGGTAGAATCCGCAGCACATTCGCCGGGAGCCCACCACCGGTGATATGCGCCAGTCCTTTAATCTGACATACCTCGCGGAGTGCCAACACAGATTTTACATAACTCTTGTGGGACGCGAGGAGGGTGTCCCCAACCGTTTCTGAGAGTTCTGGTAGGTAGGTGTCAACGTCGTAGTTGCACCGTTCAAACAGAATACGACGCACCAACGAAAAGCCGTTAGTATGTAAACCCGCCGAGCCTAACCCGATGAGCTTATCCCCGGGTGCAATTGTATCGCCAGTAATCACATCTTTTTTTTCTACTACACCGACGATCGTACCAACCAAATCGTATTCACCAACGGCGTAGAAGTCAGGGAGTTCCGCGATCTCACCACCGATTAGCGCGCATCCAATCTCCCGGCAACCCGATGCCAAACCGTCAATAACCTGCTCAATCACCGATGGCACCACTTTATTAATGCCGATATAATCAAGAAAGAAGAGCGGCTCAGCACCCTGCACAACGATGTCGTTTCCACAATGTGCAACAATATCAAACCCAACGGTATCGTGTCGCGAGGCTTTAAACGCAACTTTTAATTTCGTACCGACACTATCTGTACTGGAGACGAGAACAGGTTCGTCGCACGCTTTAAGTGCGAACAGCCCGCCAAAACTCCCAACATCACTGAGTACTTCGGGACGATAGGTCGTCTGAACCAGTCCTTTTAGCCGTTTTATCGCCTCGGCTTCGGCTTCAAATGAGACACCCGCATCGGCGTATGTCAACGGCTTTTTATCTGCCATCTGATTTTTCTTGTTCCTTCATTAATTGTTTGCGCAGCGGTGAAACACTTTGTTTTCGCGGTCTCAATAGGCTAATGACCAATACAATGCCGCTAATAACCAACGCAATGAGAACACCTGTATCCTCGGCTTCAGCCGGTGTCATACCGGGTCGTAATTTCCCAATTAGGGGCGGGAGAGCCCTGCTGAGAACCATACCGAGGATCGCACATCCGAGCAAAGAGATGAGCGTATGCCGCCCTTGCGCTGTCCCTATCGGATTCGGTCTTTTCTGTTTACCACGTTGTCTATACTGCATAAAAGTTCCTCGTCGGGCAACACTAATCCAAACTTACACCGGACTTACGCACTTCAACCCACAATCCATAACTCACTAATCTACAATCAAGGGCAGCTGCTCTGAAGGCTCGTCCACAAACGGGATTGGATATTCTCCATCAAAACAGGTGGTACAAAAGTCTTGAGATGCCTTCACCGAGTTGAGCATGCCATCAATGCTCAGATAACCGAGGCTGTCGGCACGAATATATTTACGGATCTGTTCAATCGTGTGTGAACTGGCAATCAACTCGCCACGTGTCGGCGTGTCCACACCATAGAAACATGAGAACTTATTCGGAGGGGATGCAATACGGAGGTGTACGGCGGTCGCGCCGCCTTGCCGAACGATTTTGATGAGTTTCCTACTATTTGTCCCACGCATAATTGAATCATCTACAAGCACGACCCGTTTGCCGCGGAGGACATCGCGTATCGGATTCAACTTTATCTTCACCATGAGCTCTCTGATATCCTGCGTAGGATTCATAAAAGAACGTCCAACAAAGGTATTTCTTGACAATCCCAAATCGAAAGGAATACCAGACTCCTCAGCATAACCGAGGGCGGCAATCGTTGCGGAATCAGGAACTGGGATAACGACATCCGCTTTGATGGGATGTTCACGGGCGAGCTGCCTGCCGAACTCACGACGCGTACTATTCACGCTCTGACCGAACATCATACCATCGGGACGTGCCAGGTAGATATATTCAAAGATACACTGCGATAATTCCGGCTCTCTCCTACGAAAACGGAAGGATTCTACGCCGCGACGCGCAGAACGTATAAATATCAACTCACCAGGTTCCACCTCACGGATCGGCTCCGCTTCAATCACATCAAGCGCACACGTTTCGGACGCAAGGACATAAGCATCATCAAGTTTACCCAGCCAGAGCGGACGGAATCCGTGCGCATCGCGCGCACCTATGAGTGTATTCTTATCCATGCACACGAAGGAATAAGCCCCTTCAACACTCCGAAGTGCGTCAATAATTCTATTTTCCAAAACCTGTTTCCGAGAATGTGCTATAAGATGGAAAAAAACCTCGGTATCTAAACTTGTGCTGAAGATTGAACCCGCATTCTCCAGATGGTTCCGAATGTACGATGAGTTGACCAGATTGCCGTTATGACCAAGCGCGAGGGGACCCTGCTTGTAATTCCGAACCAGCGGCTGCGCGTTCTCCAGTGTACTTTCCCCCGCTGTGGAATATCGGTTGTGTCCAATAGCGATATGGCCATTGAGTTGCGCTAAAACCTCAGTCGTAAAGACAGAATGGACAAGACCCATGCCGTGGTGATACGTAAACTTTTCACCATTTGACGCGATAATCCCACTACTCTCTTGTCCCCGATGCTGCAGAGCACGTAACCCCAAATAGGTTAGCTCTACCGCTTTAGGGTGACCGAAGACACCGAAGACACCGCATTCGTCCTTTGGTTTATCATCATATTGCATGTTGGCGAGTAAAACCTCCAGCATACGCTTTTAGATCTTCGCAACCGTTCATGAAAAATAACCTTTCTAATATTTATCCATGTTCCGCGCTGACTTCGGTATTTTCAGATGCTGCCAATCGGTATCCGAATATCGCGCCGATAGGAACAGCAAGAATATACCAAATCTCGACCGGCAAACCCAGCGATACCCACCCGCGCATGGGTAATGAAATGACATACGCCAGTGCCTTAAGCAGCGGAAGGATCAACGCCAAAATCAGGTTCGGTCTACCAAATATCTCCCATGGAACGTTAAGCAGCGCAAGCAAACCGACGACAGCGGGCGGCCCCAAGAATGCACCTGAATAAAGCGGTTTTAAGGGGATACTAACACCGAATCTTTGGCTCACAAAGCGGATACCTTGGCTCGCTCCAATGATCACCGTTGCGTACCAGACACTCAAGGAAATGAGGAGCAGCAAACCGACCCAAAAGCCGTGGCGAATCCGATCCCCGAGTAGCACTTGCCAAATAAAATTCTCAAACACCAATAGGCAGATCCAACCGCCTAATAGCCCAACAATACTCCCAGCAGCAATTTGCCCAAGGGTTAACGTGACACTACTTTTTTTCATACACTCCAGTCTCTCTCTTAAATTTAATTCTATTGTACCATTATCCAACATAAATGTCAAAAAAATCTAATCTTTCTTCTGTAGGAGAGAACTCCCAAAAACACCTCATCCACTGTCAGTGTTCAAGTAATTGTGCGTCTTACACAATTGATCCTTACTTTACACTTAGGGACGGTTCAATCCGTCGCGCCCCAAGTCGAAAAAGGGCATCGTTTGCTGGAGCAGAAAAGTGCCCAGAGGTCTCCATTTAAGGCGGTGGTTTGTCCAGGTAACAAGTTGAGATTGCCGCGTGCCCAGATCGTTTCTGGAGTTTCTGTTTTTAAATACCGCTCCAATCCTGCTGGATAATTCGTGTCTGTTCGTCTGATAACTTGAACGGGTTGCATCACTTCACTCACAAGGTTTCTTACCTGTTATGGTAAGTATTTTAACAAAGCTCGGCAATTGGTGCAAGGATATAAGGTGCTAAGGCGAGGGCATTTAGTTTTAAAAATTCGCTTTATATGTGTATATTTTCCGCTGTAGGAGCGAGCTGTGCTCGCGATATTTGAGAAAAAACGTCAACTTATCTAAACGAAAATCGAAATCAAAACCGAAAACTAAATAGCCCTGGTGATAACGTAAGCAGTTTTTAGCGGATTTATCGCCGCATCTACATCACTATACGCAGGAATATACGAGTATTGACTTGGCGTGGCGAGGGTAAACTTTCTATTCTGTTGGATAAGCAGAAAGCCGTCGATGCGCTTCAGGCGGTGCGCCGTTTCGGAGCCAAGCGATGGGTTGCTCTTCCGCCTTGTCAGGATTTACCCAGATGATATTTCGGATTTCGCCAACCTGCTGGGAGGCGCGTACGAAAAGATGTCGGATAGTTTCATCAAGCGAGATGACGGTTTGATCCGTTGCAAGTGCTGCGTGGAGGAGATGAAAATCTTCCCGCAGTGCTTCAATATCTGTTTCTCTGGTTGCTGTTGTGTCGATTTTGTCGGACAACGCTGTATCTTGGGGAGGCGTGATGTAATCAAATCTCTTTCGGGCAATCATTGATTTCAACCATCTGGCTGCAAAATTCGATTGATGTGCGTTCCACTCCTCGGATAACTCGGGTGTCATCACAATGTGATGCGAGCATTCATCTCGAAAGGTTTCAAGAAATTCGGTACAGTTGATTGATACGGAGGCAGTCGCTCCTCTACCACCAGCAGCACGGGCAACCGAGGCGTTCACAACAAGCCGCTTTAAACCCCTTGAACGCATGCTATGTCCCTTCAATGAAACGCGACTGCGCTGCTTTTATATAACGACTTTGCGCTTTGAGGTCGACATCATCAAAATCTTCAGGCCACTCTCCATAAGCCCCCGCTTCGTCTAAGTCTGCACTGTTAACTTCTGTTACGCCATCTTCACGCCGTGTGAACCAATGTAATTTGACTAACTCCGGTGAGAGGTCCCCTTCTGCAACAAGCGTTTGAACCCCCAAAAGCAGGAGTGAACTATGCGTTTCAACAACGACGCGTACCCCCCGTTTCGCTGCGTCCGCCAGCACTTGCGCTAACGCAACTTGGGCGCGAGGGTGCAGGTGTAGTTCAGGTTGTTCAATATAAACTAACCGACCTGGCTCTGCCGCAACTAATGCCACTATAACCGGTAAGAGTTGGGACACACCAATCCCTACATCGGCAATGTTAACCATGTCGGTCTCGCCAGTCCTGCCGTGCGGAAGACGACCGACTTGAACTTCAATACTAACATCGCCAACTTTTTGGGTGCTGACTTTTCCTGTTAATCTAAGAATATGAAGGGCATCGCCTAATGTCTTTAGACGTTCATCTTTTGCATCTTGCCATTTATGAATGACGCTCGCAGCGTAGTTTTCAAATGTCCCAGGATATTGGGGGCCGGTGCTGCTTAGTTTGTAGGTACGTTCTGGATTTCCGCGTAATCCGGGGAGGTGAATAGTGTTGAGAATACTGGGCTCAAGTGGATAGGTAACATCGTAAAGGCCTCTACCGTCTGGAGCTTCAAAACCCAAAAAACAGCGGAAACGTTTCACTCCCTTAAAATCCCGGCTCATCGGATATTGGTCAATCCGCGATATAGCTTCTTCAAGCGGCATTTCAGGATATAAAGTAAGATGAAGCGAGGGAGATGATGGGTCAACCGTTGATTTTATTTCTCTCGTCATTTCGACAATTTCAATCCCATCCGATCCTTTTCTGAAAGTCGTCTTCACTGAGTAAAAAACATCATATACACGATTCTCAATCCGAACCTGAAAGCGATCTGTCTTCTTTCCATCGGTTAATTTGGACAAAAACTGCGACATCTCAGTAAATTGAACATTCGGTCCATCAATCAATAGCGGTCCGGGATCATAGGGAACCTCCAAGGTCTGCTTCAACATCAGGAGCGGTTGCATGATGCTTGATTTCCCAGAACTGTTCGCACCGGCAAGGAGGGTCAACGGATAGATGTCAATCTCACATTCCTCCGCTATTGACTTGAAACCCTTCACAGTTATTTTGGTGATGCCTTCAAGTTTTTCTTCCGACATCTGAAACTTACTCCCTATAATAATCGTTCACTTAATCGCTTACCTAATCGCTTACCTAATCGCTTACTTTTTGTACGTACTTGGTTCCTCTTCCCTTGCCTATTACATGTAATAAACCTTTATCAGTCATGTTCTTTAGTTCCTCATAGGCAACCCGGCGCGAGACATTGTTGAGCTCTACGTATTCTTTTGTCGCAATTTGTCCGTGTCTTTGTACATAGAAAAAAGCGTTCCTTTGACGTTCGTTCAACTGCTCTGAAATATCATCGATTTCTATAAAGGTCGTCTCTTGAATCGGGGAATCAAAGATGATTTTCGTCTCAAGTGGGTGAAATACATAACGCGGTGCTTTGTTCCCCCATTCCCGACATAACCGCTGCATCATTCTGATACCAGCACCATACCGTTCAATGAAACCAACATCAAACATGAATTGACTCAAAGTCGGGTTTACCGGTTTGTGAGTCGGTTCATCTGGACTAACACCTTCTGGAAAAGTGCCGGGGTTAATCACCTCAACACGGTTGTCAAATATGAAAACGCGGACATCCGCGGTTTCTTGATAGTCTCGATGAATCAAGGCATTGATAATCGCCTCTCGCAGGGCATTGAGTGGGTATTCAAACTTATCGTCTCGTTGGAAACTCCTTGAGGTCCGAAAACTGAGAAGGCGAATGTTTTTTCTTATGAATTCCTCGGCAGTATTGACGTTCTCCCATAAGGTTTCAAAGCAGTCAATGCGATCAATGACTGGATGGATAACAGATGTTCCTTTGAATCTGACAACCCGTAATTGGGCATTGTGGAAAAATCTTCTTTGGGGGTGTTTACTGAAAAAGAGAAGACCCGCGTGGGTTGGTGTTCCGTCATCGCCGACACCATTAATGTTCTTCAAAAATGCTGCCATGCTCATACCTTGCGGTTTAGACACATTTCGGATTGTTTCTCGACGGGTCAGATACCATTCAACTTTTTCTCATCTATATCATCCATGCCAGCGCGTGTAACCAAGAGTCCATCCCAAGTTTGTCCTGTGGCGTTGAGGTGCATCTGCGCAATCTCTTGTGGGGACATGACGCGGTTGCTATTCCCTACTCTTTTATAGCACCGTCCTTTAACAGAAACGGGTTTTATCGAGCATTCTGCAACACGTATCCACAGCACCGATTTCCCTTCCACGTCAACCACTCCAATTTCTATATCCACCCGTGGCTCAGTCGCTTGGGAAATCCGGTTTGACCAGTTTCTTAGCGTCTCTTTACCGATAGTAATTCCCCTAATTTCTCCGCTATCAGACACACCTATAAGAACAGTGCCACCATCAGTATTTGCAAATGCAGCAGCGGTCTCAATGACTTCTTGATCGAAGTTTTCTTTGAATTCGGTCGTGGCGTTTTCGCCTTGAGCAATGTGTTGTTTGAGATCAGTGATTTCCATACATAACTTTTAAGGTTTGATTGTCTTGTCTTTATAGGCTGTTTAGAATTGCCTTTGCATACAATTTTAGCACAAAGTTAGCATACGCGCAACCGTATTGCTAGGGCATCCAGTTCTCCGAAATCGAGACTTCTTCTGCACAAGCCCAAGCATTTATGCGAATCAACGGTATGAATGCTGTATGGCATTCCCCGGGATCCGTCTACAGTGTTCTATAA
>VXZL01000517.1 GCA_009845505.1 Candidatus Poribacteria bacterium
CCGCCGGATCCGTGCTGGTAGCAAGAGCCGTATTGCCTTTGAGATAAGGCTCCAGCCCTTCAATACCCCTTTCCTGGGCAACGACATTTACCAATGTGTTCTTACAGACTTTATACTGGACTTCTGCCGCTCGAAGTTGATTCCGCAGTTCATTCACCTCTGGGACAGTAAGACCCTGAAAATCTGCCAAAAGCACAACATCCGCGCCCTCAAAAAGTTCACGAATTTGTTCTACCTGCTGAACGTTTGCCTGATTCGGCATCATGTCAGCTCCTTTCTACTCGCGTTATATGGAGTCGAGGTCGGCACCCCGACACCCAACAAACTGTTTAATTCAACACAAGATTACATGCAAAAAGCCCCCATTGGCTGCTGGAGGCTCATATCAAAAGGCAAGAAAGAGACGAATGAAGAACGGTTACGTTCTACCCGAAAAACTTCTGCTGCTTTTATTCCATCTAAGCCTCGGTAGGCAATTAAGCCAACGGCACCTACGGTCTACGACTTTATTTAATTGTAAGGGCTATTCCATAGAATCTTAGCATTTCACGGAACTTACACAAACTGTTGTGGGTCTATTCGGATGCCCGCTCCCATTGTTGATGAAATTGCCACGCTCCGAATATATCTGCCTTTAATGGCTGACGGCCGAGCAGCAACGAGTGCACCCATCACCGCGTTAAGATTCCCTTTAATGCTTTCTTCTTCAAAAGAGACTTTCCCAATTGGGACATGAACAACACCAGAGGATCGTTCTATTCTATATTCAATCTGTCCGGCTTTGACACTTTGAATAGCCTCGGCAACATCCATTGTGACAGTGCCAGCCTTCGCATTAGGCATCAGCCCTCGGGGTCCAAGGATACGTCCGAGTTTTGGCATAATACTCCGCATCAAGTCTGGTGTAGCAATTGCTGTATCAAACTCAAGCCATCCATCAGCAATTTTATCTACCAATTCGTCTGTTCCGACAAAATCCGCCCCAGATTCTTCGGCTTGTCGTGCCGGGTCGCCTTGGGCAAAAACGACAACCCGGACAGATTTACCCGTCCCGTATGGGAGGGCAACGGTGCCGCGGATATTCTGATCGGCTTGTCGAGCATCTACACCGAGACGCGATGCCAAATCTACCGTCTCATCAAACTTTGCCTTGCTGGTTTTTTTCAGGAGCGAGACAGCCTCATCAACCGTGTGAAGTTTGAACCTGTCCACCTGTTCTTTAATTTCGCGGTATCGCTTCCCTTTTTTCGCCATGTTATTCTCCGATACTTACAGGGCATCTCTATCTGCCCTGTTTCAAAGCGAATTTCCTCGTATGCGGACGATACTACGGTTCATCCACACCCAAAGACTTCATTCAATTGTAAGCCCCATACTGCGGGCGGTGCCTTCCACCATCCGCATCGCAGCCTCTAAGTCTGTGGTATTCAAATCAGGCAACTTTGTCTGTGCGATCTCGCGAATCTGCTCCATTTTGACGGAAGCGACCTTATTTCGGTTCGGTTCCCCTGAACCTTTAGCGATCTTCGCTGCGGATTTCAACAAGACCGCGGCGGGTGGGGATTTCACGACGAACGCAAACGATCTATCGCTATAACACGTGATGATTGTCGTGACCACCATACCGGTCTGATGCTGCGTCTGGGCGTTAAAGGATTTGATAAACTCCTGCAGATTAATCATATAAGGTGCAAGACTCGGCCCAACGGGCGGTTGCGGTGTTGCCTGTCCGGATACCAATTGGAGCTTAACTTCACCTGCCACTTTTTTTGCCATTGTTCTTCCTGTCCTGAATTTTGTGAATTCTACAGTGCGTTTAGAAAACAACACTATTGCGTTTTAGTTTAATTGCTCAACTTCAAGCATTCCGAGATCAACAGATGTTGAGCGTCCGAAAAGCGAAATACTCAAACGCAAACGGTGGTGCACCATATCAACTTCTTCAATCTCACCCGGAAATCCACTGAAGGGACCATTTATCACTTTCACCTTATCACCAACCTCATATTCGATCAGTGGTGTTGGCGGAACTTCCTCTTCCTCCGTCGACATCTGTAACATCGCTTCAACATCTTCAGGACTTAGAGGCGATGGATGAGCAGGCGGACCCAAGAAATTCATAACACCAGGGGTCTCTTGTATGAGTGCCCAACTTCTCTGCCCAATCTGACTATCGACATGTGGACCCAGCTCATGGGTGGTATTAATGAGAACATACCCTGGATAAGAAGGACGGATACTGACTTTGCGCTGACTGTCTTTTACCTCCACCACTTCGGTTTCGGGGACGTTCACCTGCAAAATTTCATCCTGTAACTCTTCCCTTGCAATCATATTATCAAGGCTGAGTTTAACCTTCTTTTCATGTCCGGTATATATCTGAACAACGTACCAGTATCCATCCATATTCTGATTCACGATTAAGTCAATTGTGCTATTAAAAAACCCAAAGCCATTAGCGAATAAAGAGTGTTCTAAGAAAAGCCATACCGAAGCCTTCGAGTGAAGTGTTCAAGAGGTATCGACTCACAACAACGGCGATTAAAGGAACACACGCTATTGCTGTCGCCACCAACTTCCGGTTCTGCTCGCTTCCGAAAAGCGAGTCATCGTCAGATGCCTTCGCTTCTCTACTGCTCCGAGGTTGGTTTTCCCAGCTTTTCACAAAAAAGAAGACGACGATCGGAAGGGCTATCAAAACAACCCAACTTAAGGGGCTACTCCATGCAGGGAAAGCAGAGTTACCGTCCACCAAACCGATAAATAATCCTAACAGCGCAGACGCAACAATGACTGTAATCGTACTACCCTGAACCTCTTTTATGTCGGGTTTGGTGACCTTCTGCCACTCCAGATTAATCCCCTGAATGTAATTTTTTAAACGAGTTATCATAAGTTAAAAGGCAGGCCAGGAGGGATTCGAACCCCCAACACTCGGTTTTGGAGACCGACGCTCTAGCCGTTGGAGCTACTGGCCTGCAAGAGTTTCGTAGGACAACATACAAACCTAAGCGAGAAAATCTCACGCTTAAGGCAATGCCTACTTAAAAGTTATCGTGTTTCTTTGTGAACTGTATGCTTTCGACAAAAGCGACAGTACTTCTTCCGTTCGTACCGATTTTGATTCGTCCGACGGTTACGGGTCGTCACATAATTCCGCCGATTGCATGCATCACAGGCTAACTGTGCAATATCTCTTGGCATAATAAACGCTCTACTTTAGTAGTTAAGTGGGGCCGACGACCGGGATTGAACCGGTGACCTCGTCCTTACCAAGGACGCGCTCTACCGACTGAGCTACGTCGGCATAGATAAAAAACATCAACAAGCGGGAGACGGGATTTGAACCCGCGACACATGGCTTGGAAGGCCAATGCTCTACCAACTGAGCTACTCCCGCAGAATCTCAATAATCTTACGACTTTAACTAAAATAACAGATGGGGGCAGATGGATTCGAACCACCGTAGGCATTGCCAACAGATTTACAGTCTGCCCTTTTTGACCACTCAAGCATACCCCCAAATAAAAGCTGACGAGAGGAATCGAACCTCCAACCTAGTGATTACAAATCACTTGCTCTACCATTGAGCCACGTCAGCAAACAGACATTTTATAATTATACCCGCTCTACTGTAGATTGTCAAGTGATTTTTCTCTGGAACCGAGAAGCACTTTCAGCAGAAAATATCCTCCGATTCACCCAGATTAGAGTCCTTCTTCGCGTTCCTCTTCTTCAGGCTGCTGCGATGCGTCAGAAACGATTTCTTCATTGAAGATATCGCTCTCATCATTTGCGTCTTGAGGATCCGTAAAAATTGAGACTGCACTGGAATCGGGCGCTTCCGCTTCACCCTGTTTATAATGAAGCTTCCCCTCAACTAATTCTTGTGTGGCAATAGCGACGGGTTTCTGTTTTTTATTTCCTGCACTTGGACGGACGATCGGTAAACCATCCGCATTTATTTGCCGCGCACGTTTCGCAACAACATTTACCGCAAGATATTTATTTTCCACTGTTTTCACCAAATCCTCGTTGTAAACAACTTCATTCATTGATACCTCTCCCCATTATAGACGGATCCAGATTGTTAAGCGCAATTATTAATTATACCCGATTTTCCAAAAAAGTCAAGTTAAAATCGCAGAAAAGTTGACAATTTAATTTTAAAGTGGTAGAATTGAGATATAGAATTGTGCCGCTATTGTTACAAAATCAAAGGAAACTTCTAAATGGATACAAACATCCAGCCCATTCTCGAAAAATCGCTTGCCAGAGAACGATTAGACTTTGACGATTGTCTGACGCTTTTCAAGAGCCACGATCTACTCGCCTTAGGACACGCCGCAGATGCCATTCGGCAACGGAAACACCCTGAAGGGTACATCACCTATATTATTGACAGGAATATCAACTACACCAATTGGTGTTATGTTGATTGCGATTTCTGCGCGTTTTACCGACATCGCAAGGATCCGGATGCCTATGTCATGGCGCGGGACGAACTTGGAAAAAAAATTCAGGAAACGATTGACCTCGGCGGTGAGATGATTCTCATGCAAGGCGGTTTACACCCAAAACTAAAACTCGACTGGTACGAAGACCTCCTTCGATGGATTAAAGCGAATTACCGCATCCACATTCACGGGTTTTCACCGCCCGAGTTGGACTGGTTCGCCAAGATAAATCGTATGCCGCTTCGAGAAACACTTAGCCGTTTACGAGACGCAGGACTCGATTCGATCCCCGGCGGTGGCGCGGAGATTCTCACCGAACACGCTCGCAACGAGATTAGCCCCAAGAAATGTACCGCTGACGAATGGTTGGAAGTCATGAGGCAAGGGCATCTGGTCGGACTTAAGTCGAGTGCAACAATGATGTATGGACACGTAGAAAGCTACGCTGAACGGGTTGAGCATCTCGTACGTTTACGTGACTTGCAAGATGAGACGGGTGGCTTTACGGCTTTTATCTGCTGGTCCCTACAACCCGCTAACACACGTATGGAGCATATACCGCCAGCGGGAAGTTTTGAGTACCTTAAGACACTTGCCATCTCTCGATTATTTCTGGATAATTTCGACAATTTTCAGTCTTCGTGGGTTACGCAAGGTCCTAAGATTGGGCAACTTTCCCTGAAATTCGGCGCAAATGACATGGGCGGCACAATGATAGAGGAAAACGTGGTCAGCCAAGCCGGAACCGTCTATTGCATGCCGATTGAGGAGATTGAAAGGACGATTGCTGAGTTAGGGTATATTCCCAAACGTCGTAACTTTTTCTACAAACTTCTCAATTAATAATTAATCGCTGCACACCTCTCAGCGCGGTGAATCGCTCGTTTGACGCTTGGTCACATGGAGTTTGAGATGTCTGACACCCGCCCTAATATCCTTCTGATTACCACTGACCAGCAACGCGGCGATTGCCTGGGACTGGATCCTGACGGTCCTGATTGCCTGCAAACCCCAAACCTCGACTGGATCGGTCGCACCGGCACGCACTTTCGCCGTGGATACGCTGAATGCCCAAGCTGCATTCCCGCCCGGCGTAGTCTTATGGCTGGAACCGCACCCGCGGCGAACGGGGCAGTCGGATTTAGAGGCGCCCAGTGGAATCCACCTCATACCTTAGCAGGCGAGTTGTCCGCAGCAGGTTATCAAACCGAGATGATCGGCAAACTGCATTTGACCCCGCCGCGGAAGCGATACGGCTTTGATCACCTCCAGCTGGCTGATGCCACCCGCGGGAACCACAACGACTACGTCGATTGGCTGCGACAATACCACGGCCGCAACGATGTTGATCCAGGTATGGCACACGGTGTCTCTGCGAACGGATGGGTTGGCCGTCCGCACCATCTCTCCGAAGAACAGATGCACACGTTTTGGTGTATTGATCGCGCACTCAATTTCTTGCAAAAACGCGATCCGACAGCCCCTTTTTTTCTCAACATCTCTTTTATAGACCCGCATCCACCACTGACACCACCAGCGCATTATTACCAACGCTACATCCAGCGGGATCTCCCACCACCCGTGGTTGGCGATTGGGCACCCGAATTTAAGGACCCTCAGAAGGGATTGGATCCAAATGCATGGGAAATCCGTCTCGATGACTACGACATGCGCTGCGCCCGAGCTGCCTATTACGGGATGATTAACTTCATCGACGATCAGATCGGTCGTCTGATTCAGTATACAGGCGGAATGAAAGACTGTCTGGTCATTTTCACCTCCGACCACGGCGAGATGCTTGGTGATCATAATTTGTACCGTAAAACCTGGTCCTATGAAGCCTCCGCTCGAGTTCCATTTTTAATGCGGGCACCGGCGAAATGGGGTTACCCAAAAGAATCTGTTTGTCAAAGTCCCGTCGGCCTACAAGACATTATGCCCACTATTCTGGACGCAGCTGGTGTTGAGACGCCAAGCACCTGCACGGGTAGGAGCCTACTACCCATCATGCGAGGTGACACTGATCGGGTGCGAGACTGTCTGCACGGCGAGCATTCAGGGTGTTACGATTACAATCACGGCAGCCACTATGTGACAGACGGACACCATAAGTACATCTGGTACTCCCAAACCGGTCGAGAACACCTCTTTAATCTGAAGGACGATCCGCATGAAACACGCGATCTGGCAAGCCAGAGCGGGGCTGAACCCCATTTAATCCCGTGGCGAAATCGCCTAATTGAGTTTCTTCGCCACCGTCCCGAACGCTTCACCGATGGCACAAGCCTCATCACAGGGCAAACACACGATGCTTTGCTGCCAGACTATCACCCCGATGCCACCTACCCTTATTTATAGCGTCGTTAGGACTTACGCACTTCATTGGTAGGTGCGGTTTCTAACCGCACCGATCCTATGAAAGTAAGTGTCTTTGCTGTCTGAAGATAGATGTTTCAACGCAATTTTGCGTAAGTCCTGGTCGTTTTGTTAAGGTAGAAACGAGCAGTAGGAAATCTTGCCAGCAGACGCGAAAAAGGGCGAGGCACGTGGACCTCACCCAATCACATCGTATCTAACAGCGGTAGGACTTACGCAGGATGTTCTTTTGTAGCACAAACTTTCCAGTTTGTGTCCGCAAACAGTCTGTATTTCTTCGAGGATCCCTATCTCACAGAGCATGCTACGGCTAAAATTGCGTAAGTCCTGAGCAGATTAAAAATTAACGGTAATCTGGATGAATCCAGAGTTCACTACTCTTTTTGCGTGCAGCAAACCAATTCAAATATGTCTCCCGTTTTTTCGCTTGGATGATTGTCTGAAGGTGTCGCGTCTTTTCAGCCGGATCCATTTGGAACGCTTCGACATCCGGTTCCTGTCGCTCAACAAGCTGAACGATGTACACGGAAGAGTTACCTTTGAAGGGACCCCCAATTTCATCCATCTTCATCTGAAATGCGGCAAACATCACTTCATCAGAATTCCCCATACCCGAAATATAGTTGCCACTGGCACTCAGTGAGAATAGGTTGCTTTCTTGTACTGAGAGCCGATCAACTGTCAAACCTTCGGGGGCGTTATACTTTTTAAGCAACGCCTCAAGGGATTCGGTGTTATCGCGCTGATTAAACAGACTTTGTGCGTCCGTCAAGGCACTCGTTTTCGCTTTTTCCGCTTTTAGTGCCTCAACCACTTCTATTTTTACGTCAGCAAACGGCGGGATAGCAGCAGGCTTCTTCTCCAAAACGGTTGCGACAAAATAGGCTTCCACTTCACCCGTCCGCTTCTTTGCCTCAAGTACCTTTATGACATTCACTTCTATATCAAAAATTTCTTGGATTAATTCCTCATAGCCCCATCTCGCGCCAATTCGAGGAATCGTCGTCGCATCACGACTGAAGAGTCCGGTTTCTAAAACAGCAAGTGGGAGTTCTTTAAAGTTCTCATGTGCGAGTGCAGCGTCATAGTCCTGAATTTCGACTTCATACAACAAATCATTAGCGACCTGTCTCGCCTCATCAACCCCACTAACCTGAACCAACTTCTGTTGGATTTCATATTGGACCTGCGCAAAAGGTTGGGCCTCTGGTGCCTTCTTCTCCTCCAATTTGATGATATGATACCCGAATTGCGTCTCAACCAGACCACTGACTTCTCCGACCTCCAGTGTGTCAAACGCAGTCTCTTCAAAGGGTTTTACCATGTCGCCACGGGCAAAATAGTCGCCAGCAGGGAGATTTGGATTCGACCCTCTTAATGCGCCACCTTGTACTGCGGAGGGACCCTCCGAATGTGTTTTTGCAAGTTCAGCAAAATCGGCACCTGCTGCGAGTTCGGCATTAATGGTTTTCAGTAATTCCGCTGCAGCAACTTTGACCTCTGCTTTCTGTTCGTCAGTTGCACCGTCAGGAAACTTCTTTAAGATATGGCGTGCTTTGACCGCTTCTGGTGTCGTAAACGCAGACTTATTTGCCTCGTAATAATCTTTTACCTCTGCATCTGTAACAAAAAGGATGGGTTCCACTCTGATAAACTTGACGTTCACCTGTTCTTGGGACTTATAGTCATCCTTATTCTCCTCATAATAGGCCTCTGCTGCCGCGTCATCCACCTCAACCATTGCGGTGTAATCACTATGCTTAAATTCGATAAATTTAACTTTCGCCTTATCGGATTCAAGTCGATATGCCTGTTCTGCTTCAGTATCGGTTATTAATTCTAAGGTTTGAATACTGTCTCGAAGGGCGGTGGAACTGAGCTGCAGCCGAATATTTTCTGTATAGAGGTCTGCTGCACCGAATTGTTCATAAAGATTATACTGCTGGACCCGGTCCGCGTCGCTGCGGATGTAACGTCTTATGTCCGCGTCAGCAATATTGACACTTCCAAGAATCGTCTGCTGCACCCAACGATCGATGACCGCCTGTTGTGTCTGTTCCCGGTCAGGTGTACCGACACTCCGACTTTGTTGCCTTTGCGACTCCATAGCATTCGCAACAGCGTTTTCAAATTCACCCCGTTTGACTTCGGCACCATCAATCCTCAGAACGACTTCTCCCTCCGGTCCCTCGCCGCCACCGCGCGTGTTGCTATAGAGGAACACTGTTCCTATCAAAAACACGATAGCAATGACCCACATAAAGAGCTGTGCAATAAATTTCTCGCGTAAAAAGATAATCATGTGTTATTAAGGTCTCTCCTCTTTGGTTTTTATCCAACGGACTCTCATGCATGAAGCGCGTTAATAATATTATACATACAAACAGATTGAATGTCAAATCGTATTACGGACTATTTCAACGTCCTGATTTTTCACGTAAGGCGCAAGCAGGTCTTGGAGTTGAAGGCGGGCGTTATGGAGAGGCGTTTTTACGGTGCCTTCGCTGCGTCCGGTGCATGCGGCGATGTCTTTGATAGGGAGTCCTTCAATGTAGTATAAGAAGAACACACGTTTACGGGAGGGTGTGAGTGTTTCAATCGCTTCTCGCAGGTGTTGCCGGAGTTCCTGCTGTTGAAGCAGTTCACACGGATCAGGGTGGAACATTGCGATGCAGCGTTGGTCAATGGTCTGGAGGGAATCAATGTGAAACAACGCTTTCTGTTTGCGATGGTAATCTATACAAACATTTTTAGCAATTAGGACTTACGCAATTCCCTGGTAAGTGCGGTTTCCTAACCGCACCGAATCACGCAATAAATAGCGGAATTCAGTCATTATGTTCTTGCTGGATATTTTCCTTGTCTTGACGTTGGAAATATACAGTTTTTGATGTAGAATCGTGAATTAGATAAGTACAAAAGGCGATCCCTCCGATCAGTGTAAAAAAACCGCAAATATACAAAAGGATTTTCATGAGTTACTCTCCGATAATATCCTGAGTTTTCAAAGTAATTTCAGTCCCTTGTTCAAGTGCCAATTGCTTGATCTCCATGAGGAATTCAAGATAGAATTCAAGATTCTCAAGGGCTTCGGGTGGACTTATCTTGGAGGCAAGCCTCAGTGTTGCCTCGGCAGAATCAATAGCAGTGTCAATCGTATGGGTGCCTTCATTGCTCCGCCTGATACTTTCAACAATGATGTCAACATCGGGGTCATCCCCATATTGTTCGCGAAAAGCCTCATCAAGCCGTTGGTAAGCGTACTCGGGATCGGTTTTGAGAGCAGCGTTGTAAGCATCAAATCCGGCTTTGACAAAATCCTGATCATAAGGCACATCTTGGTCGACATCGGTAAAATCTCCTGATACGACTGCGTCTGATACCGTTTCTTCAAGGAACTCTTCAAAAAATGTGTTTAGATCAGCTGGGTTGGTAGGATCTTCTGCTGCGACATCGACATCCACCTCTTGTTCTGTTGCATCACTTTCTGAGATTTCTAATTCCGGTCCGGGTCCTGGATTCTCTGTTGCGGCGATTTCTATAGTTTCGGTTGCTTCCTGCAGGTGCGTTGCTTGTTGTACCGAGGCAGGCTCATAGAGCCCTGTCTGTGAAGAGTCTTTTGATAACGATGCCTCAAAACGTTTCGTATCCCACTGTGTGTAGAACCAAAATCCAGCACAAATAAGAATTGTCAGAAGCAAGGCACCAGCAAGCGAGGTAAGATTCATAGATTTCATCTGTTCTGTCCCTCCATGGCAATCCATCAAAGCCAGATAGATTTACTTATCGGTTTTTCTACGGAACGGGGCCATTTGTGTTCCAAGAATTCCTTGTTTTTCATACAGTTTCCTAACAGCTTCAAGTTGTTTTAAGGCATTCTCAAATTGTTTGATCTGCTTGGCATATTTTTCTGCGTCATTGTCTATAAATATTTGCTTTTGTAATTCAAAAAATCGTATATGCTCTGGAATAGTGCCCTTCTGTTTTTGAGTGAGGCGAAAAAAGAGTTCCCTCCACTCCTCGGTAAGGGGGTGTCCGTGAAACGCAAGTGAGGCAAATGCGTCGAGCTCAGCACGCGCGGCTTCAAGGTTTGTAGGGAGTAATTCATGAAAAGCCTCATAATGTTCATAAGCAATTTCGGCGTTCCGCTTTTCTTCTGCTGATTCCATCTCTGCAGCAGAGATATGTTTCTGCTTTGTAGATGACGTTTTTTCAAGAAGTTCATCGTACTCCCTTTGGACGAGTCCTTCAAGATTTTTAAGAGCCTTTTGATGGGTTTGTATCTGCTTCGTGTACTTTTCAGAATCAATGTCAATTAGCATCCGGATTTCAAGCTCATGAACACGGACGAAATCTGAGACAGAGTGTTCTTCCGAACTGTTAATTCGGAAATAGAGTGGGATCCACTCTTCAGCAAGAGGATGATCTTTGTACAGTTCCTTGGCAATGGTTTGAAGTTCTACGCGTGCCGAATTCGGGTCAGTTTCGATAAGTTCCTGAAACGTTTTAAAACGCCCCCCCCAAGGTGAGTCTTCGCTATGTGAATGTATAGAAAGAATTC
>VXZL01000531.1 GCA_009845505.1 Candidatus Poribacteria bacterium
ATAATAAAATTGGAGGAACTGGATTGTTAAAAGTATCTAAGTTTGGCGGGAGTTCCCTTGCTTCGGCGGAGCAAGTGCGTCAGGTTTGTGACATCATCACCGCCGACCCGGAGCGCCGCCTCATCGTCGTCTCTGCCCCCGGAAAACGCCATAGCGAAGACATCAAAGTAACCGATCTGCTTATCGCTGCTGCATCAGAACGGCTCACAGGAAAAATTGGTGCCTCGGAATGTGCCGAAGTGATTGAACGCTACCGCAGCATCGCTTCAGGATTAGAGCTGCCACCCGAAGTTATTGAACCCATTGCCCGTGATCTGACAGAACGTCTGGAAAAAAGCACAACTGACGCGAACCTCTATATGGATACAATGAAAGCAGGGGGTGAAGACAACTGTGCCCGGCTCATCGCACAAGCATTACAAGCACGCGGTGTAGAGGCACACTATGTCAGTCCAAAAGATGCCGGTTTAATGCTATCCGATGAACCCGGTAATGCTCAAGTTCTACCTGAAGCATATAATCGCCTACGGGACCTGAACGATTACCCAGGTATCACTATTTTTCCAGGTTTCTTCGGCTACTCGAAGCAAGGGAACATTGTTACCTTCTCGCGTGGCGGTTCAGACATCACGGGTGCTATTCTCGCCAGTGCCGTTCGTGCAGAGGTCTACGAGAATTTTACCGATGTCGATTCTGTGTTTGCAGCGAATCCGTCTATCGTTAAAGATCCAGCACCGATTGCGGAGTTAACCTATCGTGAGATGCGTGAACTCTCTTACGCTGGATTTTCTGTGTTCCATGACGAGGCACTCGAACCCGTCTATCGAGCACAGGTCCCTGTTCACATTCGTAACACAAATAACCCGAAAGCGCAAGGCACGCTAATTGTTCCAAACCGTGCGTCAACGGATATTCCTGTCGTGGGTATCGCAGCAATGGATAGCGTTTGCTGTATCTATCTCAGTAAATATCTAATGAACCGCCAAATCGGCTTCGGTCGGCGGTTGCTGCAGATCTTGGAAACCGAAGGCATCTCTTTTGAACATGTCCCCTCCGGCATAGACAATATGTCGGTTATCATCCGCGAAGAAAACCTCTCGGCACAGAAGGAGGAAAGGATTGTTGAACAGATTCGGCAGACCCTCGCGCCTGAAGATGTCTTTGTAGAACGCCGACTATCGCTTATTATGGTTGTTGGAGAAGGCATGCGACACACTGTCGGTATCGCTTCGCGCGCCACACACGCCTTAGCCAGCGCACAAGTCAATATCGAAATGATTAATCAAGGTTCCAACGAAGTCAGTATGATGTTCGGCATAAAATCCGAAGATATGGAGACCGCTGTTAAAGCACTCTATGCCGAATTTTTCGCCTAAAGGAATACTATTATGGAAATCACCGTGCAACCTGAAGAATTAGCAGCAGGAAAACTGACAGACGCACACGTTGAACAAGCCGTCCAGGCAATTCATGTTGATGGTTACGTTATCTTGGAGAATGTCGTTAACCATGAACACTTGGACATTCTACGTGAGCGGATGGATGCCGATTCACAAATCTTAATTAATGAAGAAAAATGGGGTGGGGCAGGTAGACTCGTAGGACATCTCCAACAGGGGCCGCCCCCTTACGCGCCCTACATCTTCAAGGACATCGTCGCGAACCCCTACGTTGTGCAAGTGACCAAGGAACTCCTCGGTCAGGGTGTCTATAATAATTTTTACAACGGAAATACCAACTCCCCCGGTAGCACAACGCAGCCGCTCCACAGAGACGGCGCACACCTGTGGCCAGATCAAGAAGTAGCACACCCGACAGCAGAGGTTGTCGTTAACATCTCACCGCAAGATACAACAGAGGAGAACGGAAGTGTTGAAATCTGGCCCGGCTCACATCTGGCGGTCAGTGGTAAACGCATAGCGGAAGAGGAAGAGGAAGCGCGCCGGAAAATCTGTCCGCCTATCCGTGGCAGTGCGAAGAAGGGAAGTGCCCTCATTCGAGATATGCGACTCTGGCATCGAGGCGTTCCGAATCCGTCTGATAAACCGCGCCACATGATAGCGATGATTCACCGCGTCTCTTGGCTCGGATCCAACCGCCGACTGAAGTATAATACCGGATGCGAAGCCGCCTTTGAAGACAGCGATCTCGACCATAATGCTGAGTTCCTTGACTTCGCGAAAAATAAAATAGATGATTACGATTATCTCTTCAATCCGCGTTTTTGACGATTGCCACGGAGGTTCCCATGAGCACGCAAAACAATTGGCTCCCAGCGGAGCCTGATCTTGAAACGGTTGGCAAAGCGTATAGCAACCCGATTCATTCACTCTCTCAAGCGGAAATGCCCGCCATTATTCTGCGGAACGCCTATTCGCCCGAACAGTGCAACGGACTCATTAATCGGTTCACAAACATGGGCTTGATGCGCGACGAAGCCGATATCAACTCCGTTGATAGACGCACCCGTATCGACATCGGCACGAGCCTCGGGAACCGCGGTAGCGATAAAGCGAAATTTTTGGCACACGCCAAAGCGACGCATCACCTCTTTAAATTCCTATTCGATGGATTTGAGAATCCGGTCAACTTGATTTACGACTCCCTTGACACACTTTCCCCCAGACAAGAGGTGAAGGTCGCGCGTGAACCTGACGGCTCGCGCTATGGTCCGGCGATCTTCCGTGTCCACTACGAAACCCATAGCTACAAACCACATATCGATCACGTCAAATACCGTGAGAATCGCACTGACTACCAAGTCTATCGCTTCGAGCATCAGTTTGCAGGCGTGCTATGTGTCCAAAATGCCGATGAAAACGGAAAAGGCACACAAGCCATCTTACACCGATGTCTCTGGTCTGAGGAGATCCAACCCTACATCGCCGAAGAAACGTTTGATAGGTACGCTGCTGAAAATGGGATAGAAAACTATCAGGTCAATCTCCAACAAGGCGACCTCTACTTTTTCAACACGCGCTGTATCCACGAAGTACCACCCGTTCAAGGGACACGCGCCCGCATCGTCTTGGCAGTCTTTATCGGATATTCTCCCGAAGATGACGAAATATTCGTCTGGTCGTAAATCCCACCTCTCTCTTTCGGACAACCCTATATGTGCTGGCGAGGTTTCCTAACCTCGTCAGTGCTTTCGGACAACCCTATGTCCCTGTATATGCTGGCGAGGTTTTGCGGCGTACTCGCCTAAATGCGACGGGCATTTCTAACCTCGTCAGTACTTCACCCATCCGATATAGTCGACTTTATATGTCCAAATTCTGAACACTTTTGGGCAGACCCTGCACAATCTGGGGCAGTAGTGGAAGATTGGATGGTAGGTAGTTTGGATGGCTTCGGCTTCCACATCCCTACTTTCCATGCCTCCACCCTTCCATCTGATCATATCTCGCCCCTCAAAGCGCGCAATTGGCACGATATTTGCTTAGGCTATACATAACGCGTCAGACAGGAGGTCAAACCCGTGAAGTACTCCATCTTTCTCTTCTATACGCTAACAATTGCTGCAATTCTATGTGTATCCCCCCCTTACGTTTACGAACCGTTGCCGCGAATCCGTACAGCACGCAGGTAGCATTACCGGAAGGTGCCAAAGCACGATTTGGCAAGGGTAGCATCAACGCAATAGCTTATGCGCCCGATGGCACCCGCCTCGCCGTTTCAAGCACTCTCGGTATCTGGATATATGACCCCCACAGCGGGGAAGAATTGGAAGTGTTCGTCGCGCGCAATGCGGATGCTGCTGTCATGCAAACCGCACCCGTGAGCATAGGGGACATCGCCTTCAGTCCAAATGGGCAGACACTCGCAAGCGCGGGGTACGACAGCGTTGTGCGTTTATGGGATGCTGTAACCGGGGAGCAGAAAGCAATATTCACTGGACACGAACGGAGTGCCCTTCAGATAGCCTTCAGTCCAGATGGGCAGACGCTCGCAAGTGGCGGTGGATATTGGGACCCAACCGTGCGTCTATGGGACATCAGCAGCGGACGGCAAAAAGCAATACTCACTGGACACGAGTCAGCTATCACCAGCCTTGCGTTCAGTGCGTCTCGATGCACCGCTGTCAGTCGCCTTCAGTCCTGATGGACACACCCTTGCAAGCGGCAGCCGTGATGAGAGCGTTCAACTCTGGAATGTTCGCAAGCAGCAACTCATCACCTCCTTGCCTGCACCACCGCTGCTCAGATACGGATCCTGGGGATGGCACCCCTGGCGCGTCGAGAGTGTCGCATTTAGTCCGAACGGTAAAGTCCTCGCAACTGTCGGGTATGAGCAGATATACCTATGGGAGCGCGTGCCACAACAAGCGGGGCTACAAACTTCTTCCACTGTGCTGTGGTGCCAAAAAGCGATACTTACTGGGCACACAAGCTATATTCACAGCATTGCCTTTAGCCCCGATGGAAATCTAATCGCCAGTGGAAGTGCTGACCGAACCGTGCGGCTTTTTGATGTTGAGAGCGGTCAACACAAACGCACCCTGATAGGGCACGTCGGGACTATTTTTAGCGTTGCGTTCAGTCCCGACGGCAAAACCCTCGCAAGTGGTGGTTTTGACGACACTGCCCGATTGTGGAACACTGTTACAGGTGAAAACATAAAAATTCTGGCGACAGATACCTGGGTTATGAATGTTGCATTCAGTCCTGACGGACAGACGCTCGCAAGTGGTGGGAGCTGGCGGGACAAAAACGTAACACTGTGGGATGTTAGCACAGGTACGCGTAAAACTACCTTTGCACACGCAGTAGAACTAAGATCAATCGTCTTCAGTCCAGATGGCAGCACCCTCGCGGGCGGCGGTTACGACGGCACTATACTGCTATGGGATATGCACACGGAAACACTGAAACGGACGCTCCGCGGGCATACTGAATCAATTACGAGCATGGCATTCAGTCCTGATAGTCGCACATTCGCAAGTGGAAGTTATGATAGCACTGTGGTCCTATGGGAGTTTGAACCTACGGTAGAGATAATACCAACTACATACGCAGATAATGGCGCAGGGGTGAACGTCCAAGACATAGATTTCGTTGAACCGCCTTTCAGACAGGATATGACACAATGGCATCTGCCTGAAGGGGCGAAAGCGCGCTTTGGAAAGGGCGGAATATCCGGGAACATCACCTTTTCACCTGATGGCACACAGTTGGTTGTTCCAACGTCGATCGGCCTCTGGATATACGACGCGGACACGAACAAGGCATTAAAACTTTATACCGAACATTCTCATTGGATTGGACGGGTTGCGTTCAGTCCAGATGGCAAGACGCTTGTAGGTAGTCGGGCCTGGGGGGATACCAAGGTGTATTTGTGGGACGCTAACACGGGTGAGCACAAAGCTACCCTCGCTGGACATGCAGATGACGTGACGAATATTACTTTTAGTCCGGATGGTCGCACAATCATCAGTAGTAGTGAAGATGGCTCTCTATTCTTATGGGATGCTGTTACAGGTATGCCCTTCGCCACGTTCGGCGGGAATGAAGACGGTCGGATGCAGGCACTCGCTATCAGTCCAAATGGAGAGATGCTCGCCAGCGGCGGATGGGCAGACCCCTTGCAGTTATGGAATATTAACACTCGGCAAACCGTTGCTACCCTTGAAAGCCATAGATTTTCTGTCGATGCAGTCGTTTTTAGTCCGGACGGTCGCACACTCGCCAGTGGAGGTTACGACGCGACAATCCGTTTGTGGGGCGTTGAAAGCCACACCCTCAAAGCCGAGCTCAGCGGTCCAACACGGCGGGTCTGGAGCCTCGCTTTTAGTCCTGACGGGCAAACTCTCGCCAGTAGCAGTGATGACGGCACTGTATTTTTGTGGGATGTCGGTAGTTACACCCTCAAAGCCACGCTCACAGGCCATACCCGTCCAACCACGAGTATCGCCTTCAGTCCGAATGGTCTCACACTCGCCAGCGCAAGTCAAGACGGTACCATCCGACTCTGGGATGGAATAAATGGTGACCATCGAGCTACGATTGCTGGGCATGCTGTAGATATCTCCAGCCTCGCGTTCAGTCCTGACGGGCAAACCCTCGCAACCAGCGGTTGGGATAGCGTCGTGCAATTATGGGATATAGCAGTTCCCGCCCCTCTCAAAGCGATTCGCACTGGACACTCAGAAGGCGTTGAATCCATCGCCTTCAGTCCGAACGGGCAAACCCTCGCCAGTGGCGGCAGTAGTGGCTGGGCAGACAATAAGGTGTTCTTATGGGATATAGCCGGCACAGTCGCACCGCGATCATCGGAACTCGAATGCCAATTTCCTGTGTTAAGCAATCACACAGCTGCTTACTTGCATCATATTTCAACGGTGAGTGCGGTTGCCTTTAGTCCAGACGGAAAAACACTCGCGGTCAGCGAAGAATACGAAAATAACAGAGTCATTCTGTTAGATGTTGCGACCGGTGTGCCCGAAGCGGTGCTTGCTACCCCACGGACGAACAACTCAGACGGGGTGCCCTGCATTGCATTCAGTCCAGACGGAAAAACACTCGCGATTGGGTATTACAGGAACCTACGACTGTGGGATGTCCCGACCGCAACACTCACAGCAACACTGGAAGGACATTTACATTGGATTTCCGATGTTGCGTTCAGTCCAGATGGAAACCTACTTGTTAGCAGTAGTTACCGGGATCCAGTACGGGTATGGGATGTTGCCAGTGCTACAGAAATTGCAGCACTCAATGGACATAAAGATGGCGCGCAGAGCGTTGCGTTCAGTCCCAACGGCAAAACGCTTGCAATTGGTGGCACTTATACGGAAGGCACGGTGCGGTTATGGGATGTTCCCAATGTCAGACATAAAGCCACACTCACAGGACATACGGACGGCGTAAACGACCTTGCATTCAGTCCAGATGGCAGAACCCTTGCCAGTGGTGGCGGAGACGGAACCGTTCTCTTGTGGGAACTACCCGCTGAACCTGAAACGCTGGGTGCACCACCCCAAACGTTGCGAACCGCTAAACAGCCATCTCTGCTGCAAAACTACCCCAATCCGTTCAACCCGGAGACGTGGATACCCTATCAATTGGCAAAACCTGCGGACGTTACCGTGTCCATCTATGCCGCTGATGGGAAACTGGTGCGGACGTTAGCATTCGGACAGCAAGCAGCCGGTATCTATGAATCCCGAGACCGTGCGGCATACTGGGACGGGAAAAATGAACTTGCGGAACCGGTATCGAGTGGCGTTTATTTTTTCACATTGTCTGCAGGACAATTTACCGCCACACGGAGAATGGTGATACGGAAATAGTGGTCAGAACCTGGATTTTTATGATTTTCAGACGTGCCATGATAGCGGGTTATCCTATAAATCACAGTTCAGACGACTTAGGAGGCTAACACCATGAGAATGATGCAATTTTCCATTGTAGTCCTACTCCTCGTTTCGACGCTATTTTTATCGAATGCCTCCGCCGAAGATTATACACGGTGGCATTTACCGAAAGAGGCGAAAGCACGCATCGGGAAAGGTCACGTTTCGGGAAATATCGCCTTTTCGCCGGATAATAAACTGCTCGGTGTTCCGAGTACTATCGGAACTTGGATTTATGACACCGAAACGGGTGAAGCACTGCATCTGTTCACTGGACACATAGATAGCATCAATGCTATCGCCTTCAGCCCGGACGGAAAAATACTCGCAAGTGGTGGGAATCATGAGGACAAAACAATACAGTTATGGGATGTCCAAACGGGAACGCACATAGCAGCACTACACGGACATGCCAAGAGTGTCAGTTGTATCGTCTTCAGTCCGGATGGACAGACACTCGTCAGTGCCGACTGGGGAGAAGATGCGGCTATATATCTCTGGAATGTTGCGACCGGTGCGTTGAAATCAACACTGACTGGATATTCTCAAGGGGTGAGTAGTGTCGCTTTCAGGCCCGATGGCACGCTCCTTATCAATGGGAATAACGATTCGATATGTGTATGGAATCCGATAAACGGCACGCACACGACAGCATTAGCACCTACAATAGGGGTTGGATATGTTACCTTCAGCGCGGATGGCTCACAATTCGCCGGGAGCCGCGGCAGCGATGTCTTAATTTGGGATACCGTCAGCCTACATCAGAAACTAAAGATTACCGGACATCTCCCCGTCATCACCGCTATCGCCTTTAGCCCTGACAGCCGGACGCTTGCAAGTGGTGGTTGGGATCATAAGGTGCGACTCTGGGATATTGCCACTGTCACCAGCAGATCGGTGCTCCTTGGACATACAAGCGGGATCGCATCGCTCGCTTTCAGTCCGGATGGAAAAACACTCGCAAGTAGTGGAAGTTGGACCGACCTCACAATCCGACTCTGGGACACGGCGACTGGCACACAGGAAACGACACTGGTTGGGCAGAGACACAGGGTTGCAAGCCTCGCATTCAGTCCAGATGGTAGCACACTTGCCAGTGCAAGTGATGACCAAAGCGTCTGTCTCTGGGATGTTACAACTGGCTATCACCAAGCAACGCTGAGTTGGCAAAATACAAACAGTCCTTCAAACTTGGCGTTCAGTCCCGACGGACAAACACTCGCAATTGAAGGCCGGGCAGGGATACGGTTATGGGACATCACCAGCAGACCTTACAAAATCAAATGGAGTACCAGTAGTACATCTGCTGAAAGTTTTGCCTTGAGTCCAGATGGACGGATGCTCGCCAGTGGAAAGAAAGACGGGACAGTCCTGCTGTGGGATGCGATCAGTGGAGATGTGAAGACGGTGCTTCGGGGCCATACAGAATGGGTCGGTAGTATTGCCTTCAGCCCGAATGGAAAAACACTCGCAAGTACGGGGTGGCATAAGGACAAAACAATTCACTTATGGGATGTCGTCACGGGCTCACATAAATTGACACTCACAGGACATACGGAGCGCATTACACGGCTTGCCTTCAGCCCGAATGGAAAAACGCTCGCGAGTGCAAGTAGCGACGGCACGATATTGCTCTGGGAATTTCCGCTGGCGCAGCTAACGGCGGGAGCACCCTCGTTCCTGACAAAGGATACCAATAACAATCATACGTTGAACGCTGTGTTGCAGAATTACCCAAACCCATTCAATCCAGAGACATGGATTCCCTATCAACTCTCGGAACCCGCTGAAGTTACCGTGCGTATCTACGCGGCAAATGGCACCTTGATTCGGACTTTAGCCGTTGGACACCGACCTGCTGGTATCCACACACATCAGGGAGATGCCGTCTATTGGGATGGAAAAAACGAGTTCGGTGAACCTGTCGCAAGCGGTGTCTATTTCTATACATTGTCCACGGAGTCCACACGCGACTCCGTTACTGCTGGTGATTTCACCGCTACCCGGAAGATGTTGATACAGAAATAGGAAACTGAGATACTGAATGCCTAACTTCTAACAATCTGTGTTTGACTTTCACGCGACAATGTGATATACTAAATTTGGACTTTATCATTGGGAAGGAAAAATGAGACATCTTAATAAATACCAGAGACGTGTGTGCTGCAAGAGATATTGCCTGTTTACCTATACCCTCATCGCAATTCTTACCCTCATATCTCTGCCCATAGCAGCTGATAGCACAGACATCCACGAAAACGCAGGCACCCGCGCCATGACATTCCTCAAAATCGGGGTCGGCGCCGAGGCAATGAGCATGGGGGAATCGCAAGTCGCTGCGACCGATGACCTCTACGCATCATACTGGAATCCTGCCGGACTCACGAGACTCCAAAAGCCACAACTCGCACTTATGCATAACGAGTGGTTCGCCGGAATCAACCACGAATTTGTCGGGTTTGCACTTCCAATTGGGAGTATTGGCACCGTCGGCTTCAGTTCAAGTTACCTATCTTTCGGTGAGCTACAAGGACGCGACCGAGAGGGGAACGAGACGACTATCTTCCGACCCTACGATTTGGCGTTGATCCTCTCGTATGCCCGCAGTTTCGGGGATAATCTCGCCTTTGGGACGAATGCGAAATTCTTACGCGAACAGATCGCTGACGAAACCGGAACCGGTATCGCTTTCGATTTCGGAGTGTTATACACCTTTCCCGGCACGCCGCTCGCTTTGGGCTTCAACGCACAGCACCTCGGACCGAGAGTGAAGTTCATCGAGGAGGCTTTTGGGCTTCCTGTTACTTTTAGGTTCGGTGGTGCCTACAAACTCTGGAACGACGCGTTCACCCTAACCACTGATATTATCCGTCCCTCCGATAACGATATCGAGATAGGTATCGGTGCGGGTTATACCATCGGCAATATCTTGCAACTCCGCACTGGCTATAAATATAAAATCGGCGGCAACGATTTGGGAGCGATTTCTGGACTTGCTAGCGGTTTTGGATTAACGCTTCGGCAGTTCCAGATTGATTACGCACTTGTCCCCTTCGGTGTCCTCGGATTAACCCACCGCTTCTCCTTAGTCGCTAACTTTTAGCCAGACGCAGCCTGAATAAACGCTTCAAATAATTTGCGTCTGTGTTCACGAAATTCTTCCGTTCTAATCATCCGTTCAGGGTGGTATTGCACACCCAATACAAAGTCCTTTGACGGGTTTTCCATAGCCTCAATAACCCCATCTGCAGATCTCGCCGTAACAATAAAACCTTCGCCAATTTCGTCTACCGCTTGGTGGTGTGCGGAATTGACTTTATCTCCTCTTTTTTCTACAAGTTTGCATAACCGACTGTTAGATTCAATCTCAATCTCGTGTTCGGAATCCTCACTACTATTTTTTCCTGGATGCGTCAAAGGGTCCGTAAACTGAGAAGGAACGTCTTGATACAGGCTTCCCCGCATTGCGACACTCATGACTTGAATCCCGCGGCAAATACCGAAGACAGGTAGATTCGCTTCTATTGCTTCTTGACATAGCGGTAATTCCAGCCCGTCTCGCGCTTCATTAACATAATTAAGAGACGGATGATACTCCTGATCAAAGTATTTCGGATGAATATCGCCACCCCCTGTTAGTAAAAGTCCATCAATATCAGCAAATTCAGAATCTGGAACGTCAGGGTATAAAATGCGAGGTTCACCCCCAAATTCTTCAATAGCGCGGGTGTAATTTTTAGCAGTGCCTGTTATAATCTCGGAACTAAATGTAATTCCAATAATAGGTGCCATAGTCGAAATCCTCCTTTTGAGTCGTGATAGACTTCATAAATTGTACCCCATCTTGAAACCAAATAACAAATCAATCTAAATCTCTTAGTTCGTAGTAGGGCAATTCATTACCCGTTCATAGCATTTTACGACGTGCGATAAATCGCACTACTACAAAC
>VXZL01000407.1 GCA_009845505.1 Candidatus Poribacteria bacterium
AGTATAACCTACAAGAAGCCGGCTTTGAGACGGATTACGTCCGGAACGGTGCCGATGCGCTGCACCGTGCCGTTGAAAAATCTCCAGATCTCATCTTATTAGATTTAATGCTTCCAGAAGTCGATGGACTTATTGTCTGTCGTCTATTGAAAAACGATCCGAGGACGAAAAATATCCCGATTGTTATGGTAACCGCCAAAACTGAAGCGCGAGACCGTATCGCGGGATTAGAACTGGGTGTAGATGATTACATCACCAAACCGTTTAGTCCAAAAGAGGTAGTTTTACGGGTTTCAGCCGTGTTGCGCCGCATCCAAGTCGGAAACCAACAGGCAGAGGATACACAGCAGATCCAAAGGCACGGGTTAACAATTGACCTTGATAAACATCAAGTCCTCACCGAAAGCGGTCCAATCGACCTCACTGCTACCGAATTTAAACTCATCACACTATTCGCACGTTCACCTGGGCGTGTCTTTACCCGCGATATTCTAATGGATGTGATATGGGGAGAAGAGTATTACGGTATAGATAGGACCGTAGATACACACGTCAGCAGGCTTCGCCGTAAACTCGGTGCGTTCGGGGAACATATCGAGACGGTGCACGGCGTTGGATATCGATTCAAAGAGGGAACCTGACGGCGATTCCTGTTTCGTTACTCAGGTCTATTAGAAAGGTGATGTCTTGAGAATTCCCGGGGCGAAATTACTTAAAACAAGACTGTTCAAAAGCTACTCCCAAAAGGTCGGATTGCCGCCAGGGACCCTTGTTTATATTGGCGAAGAACGCACAGAACCTGTTCAAATTACCGTTACGGATTACAATGAAACACACTTCCGCGAAGTAGAGGTCCAAACGATCCAAGAGTGCTTACACTTTCGGTCCCCGGAGACCGTCACATGGATTCACATTGCGGGAATTCACGAAACAGAAATTATCGAAGAGATTGGGGAGCACTTTGGTGTTAACCCCCTCGTCCTTGAAGACCTGATGAGTCCCACCCAACTCCCTAAAATAGAGGTGTACGAAGATTATGTCTTTATTATTCTCAAGCATCTCAATTATGATGCGGAAACGTTAAGCGTTTACAGAGAGCAAATTGGGCTGATTATCGGGGCGGATTTTGTCGTTTCTCTCCAAGAAAATTCTGGAGAACTCTTCACACCCGTTCAAAACAGGATCCGAAACGCACAAGGCAGAATTCGGCAGATGCGCGCTGACTACTTGGCGCATGCCCTCATAGATGTTATCGTTGATCATTATTTCATAGCGTTAGAAGAACTCAGCGACGCAATCCAAGCCGTGGAGGAAGAATCTATCGCGGACCCTACATCCGAAGTCTTGGGAAAAATCAATATCTTGAGAAAGGAGTGCCTCCTTTTGCGCAGACCGCTGCTCCCGTTCCGCGATGTCATTGACGAGGTCTTAGAGGGTGAGATTTCGCTGCTTGGGAAAGAGACGCATCCGTACTTTCGCGACGTTTACGATCACTTAATTCAGGTCATCCAAACATTAGAGACGTTTCGTAGCACAGTCTCAGGGCTGTTTGATACCTATACTTCGGCAGTTAGCCATCGGATGAACGAAGTTATGAAGGTCCTGACGATTGTCGCTACATTCTTTATTCCGCTGACTTTCATCGCCGGTATCTATGGCATGAATTTCAAGTTTATGCCGGAACTTGAAGCATCATGGGGGTATCCTGCCGTTTTGTTAGTCATGGCGGGGATTGGCATCATCATGTTTCTCTATTTCAAATTCAAAAAATGGCTCTGAATCTTCTGGACATCCAGTAAAATGCTTTCAGGGACTAACTCGTAGATAGGAGGTATGCTGTGAAAATTTTAAATCCACGACCGATTGCCATATTTCTTTTCGTAATCGGTCCGTTGGTGATCTTCACGGGTTGCGCAGAATATGAGAGATGGCGGAACGGACCGCCAGAAATCAACACATTCAGCGTTCCGAAAGAAGTCAACTACGGTGAGACGACTACATTTAGAGTTGGGGTTTCCGATCCGGAGGACGATCCGCTTACGTACTTATGGAATGTGTCAGAAGGAACTTTAACGGGAGAGATGGGACCGGAAATCCAATGGACCGCCCCCAAACTCTCCAATTCGGAGCTTGCGCCGGACCGAACGGTGACCGTGTATCTATCCGTCCGGGGGGATGGTGAGGAAGCTGCCACCGAATCGGCCTCTATCGTTGTCTTTTCAAAATCCTACAGAGTTGCCAACGCGCTCAGCGGGAGGTACGAACTCGTCCGCACACAAGTTGCTGGCGAAACCGTGGTAGAAACGGGATTAATGCGACTGACAACAACAACATTTACCAGAGAATTCCAGAATAGCGGCGATTTTCTCTTCGGTTCGTATAAGTTGATTGAACCGTTTGACGGAAAAAAGGGGACGATCTACTGGTTTTCTGATGAGAGTTCTGAACCTACCGTAACGACCTATACATGGGATGGCGAACTGTTAGTCATTTTCAGTGCAGGGACCGCTACAGGTCATGTCTACCAGAAATGGAATTAACGCCAAACGGTTTCTTACGAACGTCTAAATATTGGCAAAATTTATGCCAAATATACATCCAAAAAGGAGCGATGCGTGAACATAAAATTTCGTTATCATCCGGGCATACTGTTGATAGCCGCACTAATCTTCGGTCCGCCTGCCCAAAGTTTTAGCGTCGGTACTGAACGCCGTACGGTAGAGGTCAATGGTGTTCCGAAGCAGTACGATGTGATAGAAACAAAACAGTATAAGATTATTGAGGTTCAAGACCCAACGCATCTCGCAGATGCTCCCATGTCTATTGAAGCACAAGCCATTCATGATGCAGAACAAGACGCAGCGGCACACCTGAATAAGACTTTGTGGTTCACTGTCGGATGTTTCTTCCCATTGGCGGGTCCACTCGTTTCGCAATGGTATCAACCTTTTATGCCGACCGCGCGGGTCCTCGGTAAACCTCCCGAATATATAGGCTTCTACTATGACGCGTATAAAGTGAAAACAAAAAAGTTACAATACAATTGGGCACTGGGCGGTTGTCTTGTCGGGCTGCCAACAGGCGCATGTCTTCTAACACTTCTTTACAACAGAACAAGGTGAAGGAGAAAAATGGAAAGCCTAACAGAGATATTGGCACTGCATCCCGAACGCACCCGAATCAATAAATTGGGCACCTGCGTAGGTGTAGTGCTTCTTTCAATACTGTATGCAATGCCGACCTATAGTCAGTTTGCGGATCTTCCACAAGATGCGAAAACCGTAGACATCGGTGTGAACGGCGATGGAGCGTCACAGACATTCAGTTTAACGGCAGTCGTGCCGCTTCGTCGGCTTAATGGGTGGGCAGGCGTTTTTGGTTCGCGTGCCTCAAGTGAAGCGGAAGTACTTTCTGAAATCCTCAAGGCACGGACACAAGGCGGCTTTCGCATCGGCACATTTGGGATTGAGGGATTCACGGATTTAGAGCGTAATATTACCAAAGGTAGTGCCTTGACCTCACAAATCGGCACTTACGTCCGTCCGGCGATTTACGAAAAAGAGACGCTTCGCATATCTGGCGGTATCGGCGTTTTCCTTGAGAATATTCAGCCGCACCAAGACTTGGTCCTAAAGAAATTCGATCCGACAACGTTCCGATGGTTGGCATTTTCATCGGTTGGCTGGCGGAAACTTAACACCGTGTTGAAGTTTACACCAGAAGTCGGGTTTAAAAACTATAAGTTCTCAGCAGAACCTGCCATTACGTTTAGTCTCACCAATCGGTTAGGTTTGCGTCTGAGCGGTTCCGCAACGTACAACAGTGAACCGCTGACAGAAAAGTGGCACTATAAGTATCTGACGATTTTGCGGGTCACGTTATAGCGGTCAAACAACACCTTGAGACCATAGGGGTCAAACTATAGGTAATATAGGAAGTAGGAAACCTTGGTTTCTAAGATAATTACCAGCAAAGGAAAATAAAATGCTTTTAGAATTCATAGCAGGTTTGGAAAACCTCATAAACGCGATTATTAACTCACCCTTTAGAGGCATCCTTTTAAGCGTTGTCACAATCGTGACTTTACTCATTGTAAAGGCAATCTCAGGATATTTTGTCAAAAGATACGTCTACCAACACGCCCAGGTGGAGACGAATGCGCAAAATTTCATGGCGGTTTGGGGCTATATCTGGACGGCTATTATTGCGATTTTTGGCATTATCAGTCTCAGCGGTTCTCTGAAAACGCTCGGCATCTCGGCAGGATTTCTGGGAATGGTCTTGGGTTGGTCTTTGCAGGCACCCGTTACAGGGATTGCCGCATGGTTGATGCTTATTCTTAAGCGACCCTTTAAGATTGGGGATCGCGTCATCATTGCTGGCATCACAGGTGATGTTATGGACATTACCTTAACGCATGTCATCTTGAACCAAGTCGGTGGGACAGTCTCCAGCGAGGAGCGTTCGGGGCGCGGTATCCTCATTCCGAATGCGATCCTCTTTGGACAGACGATCACCAACTACACCTTAGAAGAGGAGTATATCTTGGTCGAAGTGCCTGTACGGATTACCTTCAAATCAGATTGGGCGGAAGCAGAGCGGATTCTGGTGCGCGCGGCACAAGAGGTTACAGCCGATGTTATCAAAGCGACTGGAGAAGAACCTTTTATCCGTGCCGAATTGTTTGACGCAGGTGTAATGATGCGGTTACGCTACAAAACCCGTCCGGTAGACCGAGCGAAAAGCCTGAGTGATATTGTCAAGATTATCTTCCATGGGTTCTCAAACAATAAGAATGTTGAGTTCTGCTACGCACATTCAGAAGTTATCTATTCGTGGAAAGACCAACCCGCACTGCCGGAAAATCTTCGTGAGGTCCAATGATGTCTTGGGAAGTCTGGAACGCAACTCTGAATTTCAAATATATTTCTATCGTCTGGATGGGATTGGCGGTTATCGGTGCGATTATCGTCTACTTCCGATTGACATCACAGCTGCAGAAGTTTACGAAGGCCCGCGCCTATAAACCTGAGAATGCTGATCGATTCTTTTTCATCTGGCGTTATGTGTTTATGTTTTCGATAGGCGGAGTGATTGTTTTTCTGTTTTCGGATGTCTTCGGATTGATCGGGTTGTCTCTAACTTTCATCGTTACACTAATGGGGTGGGGTATCCGAAACCCGGTTACGAATTTAGCCGCATGGTTATTGATTATCCTTAAGAAGCCTTACCGCATCGGGGATCGGATTATCTTAGGCGGAATAATTGGTGATGTGGAGGACATCTCGGTCATGTATACGCAAATGGAGCAGGTGGGCGGCACGATTGGTGGGGAAGAAAAGTCTGGAAGGAGTGTCCTGATTCCGAACCAACACCTTTTCAGGTGGAACGTGATTAACTATACACGAGATGAGAAATACATCCTCGATGAGGTTATCATTCGGTTAACGTATCGGTCGAATATCACACGTGCCGAGAAAATTATGTCTGAACAGGCGGCGGAAGTGATATCGGACATAGTTGCTGAGACGGGTGAAACACCTTATGTGTTGTTCGAGTTTATTCCGTCTGGGGTTGTTGGCAAGTTAAGGTATCGCGTCGTCGCCGTGAAACGCCAAAGCACTTCAACATTAATCGTGGAACGGATATCCAAGGCATTTATGCATGAAGGTGGAATTGAGTTCGCTTATGTGAAACGCGAATCCCTATTAAAACCGAAAGATGAAACATCACTGCCCCCACAATATCTGTATACCCAACAACTTCATGAACGTCCTTGATAGACAGGATAGTATAAGATGGATGAATGGATTCAACGGTTAGAAAGTTTACTTGATATCTCTATAATCACATCGGATGATCCGGTAAAAGTCGGTCAGCTTGTTTTATTAATTGGGACTTTGGCAGTTGCGTTAGCACTCGCAGGATTTTTACGCTGGTGGTTTCGCCGCCTATTTAATCGACTCCGGATTTCAAACGATCTCGAAGGACGGCTGCTCGCGCTTCTATTCCTGATTGTTATGGTTGTGGGAACCATCTTGGGATTACGGTTCGCAGGAATTGGAACCGGACTCCTCAGTAAATTCTTTCACTATCCGTTGACAAACCTCTTTCAGCCATCCGCGGACGCAACAGATGGGGCGACACATAACCTAACCTTAGCGCGTCTGTTTTATGCGTTCGTGATTGTTTTCGGGATGTTCATCCTCTCAAAGTATGTGCAATGGGTGCTGCGGGAGCAAGTGCTACGCGCCTTCCAAATTGCACCACATACCCAATTTATTCTCCTTCGCTTTCTTCATTTCGGCCTTATTATCCTTGGCATTCTCATCAGTCTGAGTGCGATCGGTGTGAGTTTCACGAGTCTGGCGTTGATTTTCGGCGGGTTGAGTATCGGTATCGGTTTCGGTTTACAAAATATTGCCTCCAACCTGATTTCCGGGTTTATCTTAATTTTTGAACGTCCCATCAAAATTGGGGATCTCGTGGAGATTATGGACGTTAACGTATTTGGTAGGGTGAGTAGTATCAATCTCCGGTCAACAGTCATCGTTTCACTTGATGAAAAGGAGATTATCGTTCCGAATTCTCAATTGATTACAGAATCCGTTCATAACCTCACACATGCGAACAATCTGTTTCGGCTCAAAATTATGGTGGGGGTATCATACAGTTCAGACGTGGATTTGGTCAAGAAAGTACTACTCGATGCTGCAGATGACCATCTCGGCGTGATCAAAGAACGTATTCCGAACATGAGCAACGTTACGCCTCCTTTCGTTCGCTTTACGGCTTTTGGAAATTCATCCTTAGATTTTGAGTTGTTGGCGTGGATTCCAGATTCCTTTCAGCGTTTCGATATTGCCAGTGATCTCCATTTCTTAATCTGGCATAAATTTAAAGAAAACGACATTACCATCGCATTCCCACAACTCGATGTCCATTTTGATCCCCAAGAAGATGAATAGAGGTAGGCGGTTATGCGTTGTCTGTTTGCCTAAAATGTGGTATAATGGATATTATCGGGGGGCAGTGGATACAACCTTCTCGTTTCATTGCTGATGTGTTATCAGTGCCCTAAATCTTTTTCAAGGGATGTGGTGAGCATTACAAAAGAAGAATTTTTAAAATACTACGATTCAGCAACTTATTCAGCTAAATTACGGGATCCAAGGTCGGGTCCTAATTTGGCTGTTATAAATACTGCCCGTATTAATGACGCTGTTCCGTATGGACAGAACGTTTATGCGATCGCCCTGGATCTCTTAGTTGATAGGCGTGCTGCGAGTTTGGTGAGACATGAGGTATTTTGTCGGGCTATCACACAGACTTATAATTTCTCTGTAGCCGATGTTTGGGAGGGGAACGCATGTTGGGAAGGGCTTCAAAACTTGACGATAGCTGTCACGCTTGATGTTCTGTGTCTCCCTGAAGCAAACAACCCACTCTCGCGTCCTGTGATTGGCGGCATGCAGTTAATTGACAAAATAAACTGTAAATGGTGGGGAATGCTGGCACTTACCTTGCGCCTTAGCGGTTTGCTTGAACTTCAGGTGGGGTGTCTTGCTGTTATAAAAACACCTATCCAGGAGATAGCGAATCGGCTCTCCAAGGCGGAATCGGAAATTGAACTGTTGTACCAAGCAACGATCAGTGAAATAAATGATGCCATCAACCGTTGGGTTCAAACAGAGACAGCAGCAGCAAATGCACATCTGGCAGAAGTCGCGGAGCTGACGGAACACTACGCTTACGGGGGCGGGCTATGAGAATTGGTGTTGTTTACTCTGGCGAACAGATACAACCATGGATTTTTCAAGGTTTATACCCTATTCAATTGCGTGTGAGCTGCGTTGCCGATTCCAGTGTTGCCCCTGAGAACCGTGCCCGTGTTGAGGCATTTGCGTCATTTTTTGAATGTGATTTCTTCACGGCGCCTGAAGAGATGTTTAACACCACAGCTCCGAAACTGGACGGTGTGATCATCGTCTCAGAGGAAACAGCAAGGGTGCCGCGCCTTCAACTCATTGAATCAGCACTTGCTGCGGGTATCCATGTCTTGTCCCCATCCCCTCTGAATTCTTTGGAAGACGGTATCCGTGTTGCTGCGGTAGCTGAAAAATACAAGAGACTCGTTATGACAGGTACGCGGTTCATATTTGGCAGATGCGTTCAGGAAATTTTACGTATAATCAGTGAACCAACGTTTGGCGAAATACAAGACATGCGATTTTTACTGGGTACCGGACGCGTCCCGTATCTAAACGACTTATTGAAATTTGGGGACTCACATTTCCAAATTGCCTTTGCGATTGTCCGACGGCTTTTTGCGGAACATGAGATACTACCTGAGGAGATCATAGGAATGGCTGCGGGAAATGGGGCACCCAATGTGACCTGCGCCGTGAGATTCCCGCATGGGGCCCTTTGTACATTTTGTCAAACCTCCAACCGCCAATGGGGAAATGATGCGTACCACAAAATCGAGATTACTGGAGAAGCCTCTTATATATGGAGCGATCTGCAGACATGGAGGCGTTTCTCAAGTGAGAATACTTTCAGGATGGGTGGCGGGGATGAGGAGATCTCGGCGAATGTACACGGAGCGTCTGGTCAACTTCAGGAGTTTTGCTCAGCTATCCAAGGGAATCGTGAACCTTATGCAGGCACGCTCCGGAGCCTTTTGCCAACATTATGGCTTCGAGAGATGTTCCAAGCCTGTATTGAAAAAGGGCAACCAAGTTTGAAAATGCGTGAGATGTATGCGGATTTAGATGAGGAGATTCAACGTCTGGAATCCAAACGCGATGTTAACTCACCAGACAAGAAGCACCAACTTGAGAAGGCACTCCTTTTAGGTAAAAGAGGCAATTTTTCACAGGCGCTCATAGCGTATCGCGAAACTTTGTAACTTCGCCTCCCATCCTATCAAAGAAGTGATTTCTGCAACCCTTAATGCTTATTGAAGCGTTATGCATCAAGAAAGTAACGATAAAATGAATCAGAAAACTGCAACGCAGACACACAACGTTGCTCGGAATATCATCTCCGAATCTGCTCAGATGCAAGCAGTCTTCCGATATGTTAAACGCGTTGCTCCTACAAAAGCGACTGTCCTCATCACAGGCGAAACCGGGGTTGGTAAAGAAATCGTTGCACAAGCGATTCATGAGAGTAGCCAGCGTAGAAACCGCCCCTTTAAAATAGTGAACTGTGGTGCGATTCCTACAGAACTCATTGATAGCGAACTCTTCGGACACGAAAAGGGCGCTTTTACGAGTGCGATAAACGAGCATCGCGGTGTTTTTGAACAGGCGGATGGGGGAACATTGGTTTTGGATGAGGTGGGTGAAATGCCTTTTGAAGCACAAGTGAAACTTCTCCGTGTGCTGGAAAAGCAGGAATTCACGCGGGTTGGTGGAGAGGACGTTATCAAAGTGGATGTCCGTGTGATAGCAGCGACGAACATTAACCTTAAAACTGCAGTGAATAAAAAAAGATTTAGAGAAGATCTCTACTATCGCTTGAACCTCTTTCGTATCCAAATTCCACCCCTCCGCAATCGCCGTTCGGATATCGCGCCGCTGGCGTTCAATTTTGTGTCGCAATTAAACGAACAATATAACAAATCAATTACCTGTATAACGCCAGAAACAGTGAACTATCTCCAGACTGTCGACTGGTACGGTAATGCTCGCGAGCTTAGGAATGTAATAGAAACCGCGGTTATCTTAACAGATGATGAAGAGCTAAAAAAAGAAACTGTTGAGACGGCAGTAGAAAATTTAAATGAAGTAGATGAAAACTTCCACAGAAGTTCGGCGGCACTCAGAGATTTAGCCGCCGTTGAGATGGAGAATTTAGCAGAACCCAACGGAGCCGCCCACCCAACAGATGGAAACGCCAGAGATAAACTCTGGGAATTAGTACAAGATGGAACAATGTCGGAGATAACTGCTTATATTACCCTGATGAGATATGAGTCCGAAATTCCACATTCTACGAAACAGTCTATTGCCAAGCGTCTCCACATATCTGTGCCTACCTTGGATAAGTATTGCGCCTTGGCTGAGAAAGATAGTTAGCGTGATACTCACAACGCCTAAAGGCGTGTGCTTCTTGCTTCGTCGTCCACAGCCTCCAAATAGAGGACTTACACGGACTCCACAAGCGTTTTACGTCTCGGTGTATCCCACCGCGACCTGTTTTAAGTTAATGGCTGCGTTAACATCTCGGTCTATAGACGTTCCGCAGTGGCTACAACGATAGGTTCTCTCCGAAAGTGTTAAGTCCATTTTCTTGTGTCCGCAGTTACTGCAGTTTTTAGAACTGGCGAAAAACCTATCTGCCTGCACAATCGGAATGCCAAGCGTTTCCGCTTTGGTCTTAAGTTTCTCAAGAAAGCCACCTAACGCTGCGTCTGATAACGCCTTCGCAAGTTTTCGGTTGTTGAGAAGGTTGGTAACTTGTAGCGTCTCAATACCGATACGACTTGCTTTTGAGACGATCTCTGTCGTTGCCTTATGGTGAGCGTCGCGTCGGATACAAGCAATTCGGTAATGTAGGCGTTCTACAATGTGCTTTTGCTTATACCAGTTTTGAGAGAGAAACTTTTTACGACTTAACTTGCGTTGCTCACGCGCTAACTTTCGCTCATAGCGTTTTAGGGGTTTCGGGTTCTCGTATTTCGTGCCATCATCAAGGGTTGCTAAAGTGTGGATACCTACGTCTATGCCGATTGTGGGGTGCGTTGATATGTCAACGACTTCGGTGTTCTCCACTTCTACGGATACAGACGCAAACCAACGGTGTGCAGTCCTTGAGATGGTAACAGATACGATTTTACCAACAAACCTTAATTCTTGGAAAGTGCGTATCCAACCGATTTTGGGTAACTTGATACGTTTGCCAAGAAACTTAACAGATTGTTCGTCTGTTTGATAGGAATGTTTACAACCGCGCTTTTTAAACTTTGGAAACTTCGTACGTTTTGCTAACCAGTTCTCAACCGCTTTGCCAAGATGATCAATTGCGTATTTGGCAGCACGTTGATCTTGTGCGTGTGTCCAATGAATAGCTTTCTTTTTCTCATTAAATTGGTTCGCAAGCCTATTTTTTGATAAAAAGGTATCCGATGCAAGTGCTACTTTAAAATCAGACAAGGCAGCATTATAGGCAAACTTCGCATAACCGCACTGTTGATAGAACCACGCAATTTGATCGCGATTTGGGCGGAAGGTTATTTTATGTGTCTTTATCATGGGGTATCACATATCACACTTTTAACCC
>VXZL01000052.1 GCA_009845505.1 Candidatus Poribacteria bacterium
GTTGTACAACGAAAAACACAACGAAAAACACCCAGGCGGTCAGAAAATTCCGTTTAATTGCCACTAATTTTTCCCTCTCTTTTTTTAGGGTATTTTATTTACTTAAACCCTGTTTCTGAGAAAAAAATCAGAATTTATAGGACTAAAACTTCAGAATTCTTCAGGATCAATCAGAAACATCCGCTCCACACTGCGGACAGGTATCATCCCATGTCGAACGTCTGCCTTCACCGCAAACAGCACAGACTCCCAGTGGGTATTCATCGGGTTTCGCACGACTCCCACCTTTCTTGTAGGTGATGATACGCCACACCGTCTCGCCATCCTCTTCATAGCAAAGCCAGACACCTTCTTTTCTGCCATCAGCCGAGCCGCCATCATGTTTGCGGTAGGGACCACCCCATTTACGATTGCCGTTCTC
Source organism: Candidatus Poribacteria bacterium (assembly GCA_009845505.1). Classification (GTDB taxonomy): domain Bacteria; phylum Poribacteria; class WGA-4E; order WGA-4E; family WGA-3G; genus WGA-3G. The sequence goes on from VXZL01000052.1 coordinate 422, forward strand.
ATAGTACGCCACATAGTCGCCTTCGTTCTTACCATCGCGGAAAAAGCCTTCGCTCGCTTTGTTTCCATTTTTATGGTACTGGATCCAAAGCCCCTCTTTTTTTCCTTCAATGTAGCCACCTTCACTCCGCTTAAAGCCATTGGCGTAGTAAGTAACCCAATACCCGTGCTTCTTGCCGTTGCGCATCTCGCCATCAGTAAGTGATTTTGCCATAGTTAAATTTGTGGGACACCGACATCAAATACAAGCTTGCAAGTTGTGTCTTGATGACGCGTCCCTATTACCTCCTATTCGTTTGTAAAAATAAGTCTCATGCAGTGATTACTCTTGCCGTTTGATGTCCCCCCAAGTCGTTGTCAGCTTATTAATTGCAGAAACCGAGAGGGCTTTCTCAAGTCCATCTGTCATGATAGTATTCAGGTCGTCTTCACTGAGTGCAGTATTGAAGATAGCCACTTCGTCAAGAACCCCCGAAAAATCCCAACCAGGCCCCCCTTTCCAACGGGTTAACCAAATCGAACCACCGTCGTGTTGTGCGGTAAAATCTGGTTCTCCTACATCTAAATCCGCTGCAACCTCACCATCAACATAGAGGACGAGTGTCTTACCATCGTGTGTTAAAGCAACAAAACTCCACTCGTCCATCTCCCAAGTCCCGCCTCGAACAGCACTGTTGTCTATTCCGCCGTTGAAGATAAAACTACCATAAAAATCGGTCGGACCGATGAGAATATTTGGATTGTGCCAATCTCTCTCTATGAGACGAACATGGGGACCCGAAGGGTTACCCAGCGGTTTCACCCAGAGCAGATACGTAAATCCATCAAGGAAGTCATTGACCGTTTTGCTCGCTGGGATAACCACATGGTTAGTCCCGTCAAATTCTATTCCCTTGCCACTCTTTCCATCTACTCGTTCAGCGTCAACAATCTCACCATCATTTCCATTGCCGGAGGTATCCACAACCGCGTCTCCTTTTCCCTGATCAAAGAGCCACATCCCCATAAGGGATGCTGGATCAATTTCCGATGTACTTTCCTGAACCCATACTCCTGCAATCAAGAGAACTACTATCATGATTAAAGCATTCATGCCTCTCATCGTTTTTAGCCTCCTTTTTTCAAATTATGTCTCCAGTTCGTTACCACACTTCGGGCAAGTATTGCCCCAAGCCAAACGTCTTCCCTCGCCACACACAGCGCAGACACCGAGCGGATATTCATCCGGTTTCGCACGGCTCCCACCTTTCTTGTAGGTGACAATCAGCCACACCGTCTTGCCATCATCTTCGTAATTATAAAACGGCCCCTCCTTTTTGCCGTCATACGACTTACCAACATGTTTAGGAAAGACTCCACTGGATCTACGGCTTCCATTTTCATAATAGGTGACACAAAGACCTTCGTATTTTCCATCGCGGAAGGTCGCTTCACCCGCCTTGTTCCCATTCTTGTGGTAAGTGATCCAAGGTCCGTCCTTCTTACCATGAATGTAGCCACCTTCGCTACGCTTATGTCCGTTCGCATAATAAGTGACCCAATATCCATGTTTCTTACCATTGACCATTTCGCCATCAGTAAGTGATCGCGCCATAATAAAAATTCACGGGATATTATACGCTTGGTATGTGCTTGAAAGCAACATCGCAACAACACATCCCGATTCCCTCCTATTGATTTATTATTAGATGTCGCTGGTGAGGATGAACTCCCAATCCCACGCCTCCATACCGTGATGAATGACGGTAGCCGTGGCTGATGGATAAGTACCTTGATGCCTCAATATCTCAAGCAGTGGATGATCCATCGAAACACAGAACATGTGAACATAATCATCAATCGGTTTCGGATGCCCTTGCGCAGCGCACGGACCGAACTGAACATGTAACAGTGGCATCGGCGAGCGGGTACTCTGCAAAATGATGTCCTTTTTGTCCGCCAACGACAGATAAGAGACCTCCCCAAAGTGGTCTCGCAAAACTGGTTCGACTTCTCGCATCCGCTTGGCATCTAAAGAAACGATCCCTAACTTTGCCGCGATTGACATCGGTGCGAGCGGAAAACGCTTTAGCATGAGTGCAACGCGATTTGGACGTTCGCTGTCCGCATCCATAGAGATAGCATACCCACGAGGGCAAAGAGGATACAACTTTGGAAAAGCGTGGACAAATATCGAGACAGGGAGATAGCGTCCACGGTATTCTGGGTGAACCTTCAAATCACAAAGATACCACACCGTTTTCGGCTTTTTATCGCTCACTGGCGGCACACGGCGTAAGATCGCAGCGGCTACTGCTACCACCCGATCCCCGTCAAGCACGACATAGTAGCGGAGCTGACCCAGCCGCGTGAAGAACGCAAAATAATCCGCACCGTGGTCAATCTCAAACCGATCCTCACCCAACGGATAACTCGTCCCCTTCTCTAAGTCCGCGATGCGATCATGGAAAACTTTCCACTCCGCATTGCGTAATTCTTTGATATCCAAAGAACGGTTTATCCGCATCTGATACCTCAACACCGCTATGATGCCCGTGTATGGGGTCCGCGCACATCGCGATAGATACGACGCTTTCGTGCCTTGTAAAGTCCTTCATAAAGCGAATTGAAGACGCACGCACCAAGGCGCAATCCTTGTTCAATGTAGTATCTATTTTCGACATCAGCCTCCCATGCAGGACGAAGTACATCAAAGAAATCGTCCGCATGTTTAATATCGAGGTCCTCATGGAGATTATAGTGAATCAACTTCTCCGCAGAGATCCACCCATGACTCACAACCTGCTCTCCGAGCCAGCCTGCAATATCCGAGAACATCCGTTCGATGATTCCCATGACCCCAGCACCAATCAAGTATTCATCCATCACACAAGCACCGACGAGTACTGTATTAAAGGCACGAACTTCGGGCCACATCGCTCGTTTCGCAATATCTTCGGGTTTAATTCCGGCTAACCGGTCAAGAAAAGCGAGAAACGTTTTCTCGTGCATCAGAGACGTATTGCCTTCACCGTGTTCCTCCCAAACATTGCGGATGACCTCCAAACGCAATTCCGATGTCGGGATTTTCGCAGCAAGTGCAGCCATCGGACGGTTAAAAAACACGACAGCAAAATAGAACTGAATTTGTGTTTCAACAAAATCATCGAAATCAAAAGTGTCGTCGCGCAAAGATTGAAAGTATGGATTCATCCATGCATTCGTCTCTTTCAGGATGTTATCAATACTCCTGTTCATTCGTACTTACTTCCTTTTTCCGACATGAACGCTGGCATAAAATAAGCTGCGTTCGATTTCTTGGAACCGAATACCCAACCCTTCATTGAAGGTAAATGAATCGCCAAAATAGGTTGAAAGATCGGTGTAATTATTGAGTTGACGATACAGAACCGTCGCTCCAGATTTCATTTCGTTTTGAAGATAACCGATAAGGGAGGTAATCTCAGCTAATGGCATCCAATCCATAATGTTGGATAGAGATATGAGATCAAAACGTTGCAGCTCCGGGACCCCATCCAGTGTCCCTTCAATCATCTGAAAACAGTAATCGGTAAATGGTGCTAAGAGGTAATAAGGCAGACTTGCCGGACGTTGGAGATAGTATCCAAGAAATACATGATGAAGAAAGTAATTATCAAACGCCCCTGCAGAGGTCAAGCCTTTTTCAAATAACCTCTGAAAGTAACGCCGATAACTCCCAGTTTCAGCGTGCTGTGTAGCGTCTGGACCAAACATCGCATTCAGAAGTGAGTCGCTAAAGTACAGATCGAACGCTACTGACCAATACTTGTTCGAGAAGAGCAGCTCTGAGACATCCGCAAGTCGACCTTTCTCTTCAAATAACAGTCGGATTTCCGCTTCGTCGGCAACCAGATCGAAGATGAACTCCCGTAGACCTCGGAACAGGGACTCAAAGTTACCACACTGATTGAGTCCACTTGGATCGCTGGTCTCAATATTAAATCTTCGATGCCGTGCCGCTGCATCAACACCGTGCAGTGCTCTCATTTTGTCTCGAACTCGCTCTAACTGTGCCGGATTAAAATCGACCAGCGTGATATGCAAATCTGGAAACAACGCTTGCAATGTTAAGGCAGTACACCCGCCAGAAGCAATCAACAGCACATTGCTGGCATTTGTTAAACGAACCAGCTCCGCCTCCACCATCGGATCTTCTCTGACGACTGCAAATTGGACATCGTTATCCGGCATCTGCCCTAACTCCACAGATAATCGTTGCGTGTCCTCTGTTGAGGTAATCTAACCAGTATGTGGTTTATTCCTTATAATAAATCACGCGCCTATAACGCCTCATCAAGATACGCTTCAATCTTTTCCAACGTCTTTTTGCCGATACCGCGAAAACCCTTGAGTTTTCCTTCATCAATCGCCGCTCTGAGCGAAACAAGACTCTCTACACCGACTTCTTCATATAACCGCTTAATTGTTTTGGCACCGAGTCCGGGTATAGGCACAAGCTCAACGACCGTTCGGGGGGTATCACCGGCGAACTCCTCCAATTTCCCGCTTGTACCCGTTTCTACGAATTCCTTAATAATTTCCGCAATGATTTCCCCGACCCCTCCAATTTCCTCTATCAACCGTCCCTGTGCGATTAAATCCGACACCGGCTCTGGAAAGCGAGAAATCGAATGCGAGAGGCGCGGGTATCGTGATGCGTGGTCTTCTGGATAGTCCGCAATAATTAGGAAGGTATGGAGCTCCAAAAGTCTTAGCGCAATTTCATCGTTTTCATGCCAACGTGTCCGTCCCTTTGCATCAACGTAAGAGCCGTCTTCTAAATTTTTTTCACCGTTCACTATTGTCCCTCCAACGTAGCATCTGAATTGTGGCATCCCAAAGTGCGACCGCTAAATAGTCGCCGTTAGGCGAGAAGGCTAACGATTGAATGCCGGTCGGATAGGTTTCCCAAATTACCGCTTCACCCTCGGAGATGTCCCACACCCGGAGATTCGCAGCTTCACCACCTGAAGCAAGATATTTACCACTTGAGGAAAAGGCAAGTGCTCGGGTCCAATACGCTTCAAACCCGGATTTTGCGAGAAGTTGCCTGCCGGTCTCAATTTCCCAAACGCGGATCCCAGACTGAGCGTTCTTCTGTGTGTCAACAGCTAACAACCTCGCATCTGCTGAGAACAACACATTCCAGACCCCTAAAATCTCGCCGGTGTCAAAAATATGCATTGGATGTCCCGCGGCAGCGTTCCAAATCTCAATAGCCGTCCGATGCCCCTCACCATCTCGGTAACTCCCTGCTGCCGCAGCAATGAACCGACCATCACGAGAAAGAGCGAGACCGTTCCGAATGGGCATTGCTGTCTCCAAAGTCTTCAATCTCTGCGGGCGGACTTGTTCTCCCTCAAGTGCTTCTGTGGTATCCGAGAACTCTATCTGCCACATCTCAATCTGCTTATCACCTTCCGATAATACCGCCAACGTGCCGTTAGCCGACAGGCTACCACTCTCATAAGCACCTTTTGTCAGTGTGAGCTCAGCGTTGGATGCAAGATGGACGACAGCCACCCTCTCATCTGCTGTTTTGATGAGGAGTTGATCGGCATCAACAGCATAGGCAAACCATCGCTTTTCGGGGACGGTACAAATAGTTCGATTCTGCCGTGTCTGGACATCCCACATCACGACGGTGCCGTCCATCTGTTTAACAATCAACCTCGTACCGTCTTTGTTGAAGGCCATCTGTCGCGCGACATCAGGCAGGAGTCTATCAAGTCGAGGGTCCTGCTTCTCACCAAGTTGAAAGGCAAATTCCAACGTCGCGCCTTGTACTGATAGGCATAACACATTAAAGAAAAAAAGTGCAAGTAAATTCTTCATAATATAAAAAAAAGTAGGGCTGAGGCATTGGAACCTCGCCCTACTATATGTCCTATTCATAGAGTTCCGTCGCGGTTTCACCGCGCGCGAAACGGTGAGCCGTCTGAACAGCGGAATCATTTCCGGCGTTTCTGCGAATATCGGTTGCCCATCGCGCCAATCCAACTATCAGTTGATTTCTCCCAGGATGGGATCCACACGTTTTCCACTCCTCAGACACCATATAAATTGAACTGAGCAGATGGTGACCGTTATCATCCTTAAGAATACTCAGTCCCATTTCAGCCATCAACCGCTCCGCAGAGCATCCAGCATTAAGATACTCACGGGTACGTCGTCCGATTTCCTGAATACGGACAGACTCAATCCCATCTAAAATCTCCGAGAGCACTACATCCTCATCAAGAACAACACGATTTGTAGATGTTCTCGACGCTGTGATAGGTTGATAGCGAATGTTAAGCCATCGGTTCTCGAAAAACCGCCACGCTGCATGATAAAGTGCCTTCGCGGCGACTTTCGTTCCACCATACCGAAGCACCTTCCTCACAGTCGCTCCCAACTCCATCTCTTCTTGTAGGTCCCACCAACCTGGACTCATGTTCACCGGTGTCCGTGCCATTCTATCGCCTGCCATCATAACCATAGTTGTAGCAAGATCGTTAATCGGAACACCCGCGGCAAGCATTTCCGTTAGTGTATCAAAAACCTCGTCAAGATCACCACTTACCAGCGCTGCCGAGAATTTATCTTCGTCATAATCAACAGATGTCTCCTGCGGAAGTTCATCGAAAAGCGGACTGATTTCTTCCAGTTTTTGGATCGCTTCACGATGAAGTTCACTCGGTCTGCCGCGTCCCTCACCCAGAATCTTTGCGCCGAGGTTGCAGACTAACTCCTCAGTCAACTCCCATCCAAACCGCTCCAATAACTCAGCCAAGTGTCCAAGATTAATGAGATTTCTGGAATGATTGATGAAGAAGGGTTGAACGGCACATTCAAACAGGAGTGGTACAATTTTTTCATCCTGTCCGCCTAACCGTCGCGCCGTGATCAGACACTTTTCGATACCCTCCCACTCTTTATCAGCCGTGAACACCCGAATCCAGTCTTTTAGTTTCTGCCAATCAATCGGTGGGGGAAGAGGACGGCGATCGGATCTATCTCCCAATCTACCCGCTGCACCCTCTGCCGCCAACATCAACGGAATAAGTCGATCTTCGGGTTCGTACATACGGGCGACCTTTACGCCGTTCATCAGCATCGCCAACTTTCTGCCACCATTGAACGCATCCTGATCTGTAGAGACATGTCGCCCCATGTGTTTGACCATCAATTCCAAGGTCTCTTCTTCGGAAACACCTTTCGCTAACATAATCGCAATCGCTTTAGAAAGCGTCCAGTTGTCCGTCGTTAATAAGCCCTCCTTTAGGAGGAAAAAATGGGCATCGTCGCGTTTCTTACCGCCACTGGCGACATCCACATAGATATCACCATTCCGCACCTCAACAGGAAACGTGGCGAGGTCATCACAACCCCCCGTAAAGCATCCGCCACCCTCCATGTCGTAACTCCAGCCGTGCCAATCACACGATAAAACGCCTCTTCTGACGCGCCCTCTCACCAACGGATACCCCATGTGTGGACATTGATTATCCGTCGCATAGATAGCACCCTCATGTTGAAACAGGGCAATGCTATGTCCTTCAACTCTAACCGCCCTCGGTTTTCCTTCCGCTACATCGCTGCGGGCAGCAACCTTGACGAAATTGGTATTCTCTAACACTGTCTTTCTCTCCTTTTATTCCTCAAAGACCTCAATTGTTGTTCTACCTTCAGCAAAACGCATCGCCGTTGTAGCCGCAGACCTATTATCTTTGTTTGTTCGGATATCCGTGACATAGCGCGCCAATCCGACCAAAAGTTGCGCCTGAGCGGGATGCCCTTCGGCGTACTGCCATTCCTCAAATACGGTGCGTAATGTCGGCAGTATCTGACTTCCAGTATCATCCCAAAGAACCGTATGCCCAATCTCCGCAAGCAACCGTTCAGGACAATAACCGGCATTCAGATAACCGAGCACTTGCGGTCCGACTTTTTGGACATCGAGGGTCTGAATTGTACGAATGATAGACTTGATACCCTCGGCTTGATCCGGGACATCCAGTTTTTCTGGACGCAGCGGTTGACTGAGCGGGCGTGAGGGAATGTTTATCCAGCGGTTCGCGAAGATTTGCCACACAACGTGAAAAACGCCTTTCGCTGCAATTTCGTTGCCACCCACGCGTTGCGCACTTCGCAGAGATGCTGCAAGGTTGAGTTCCGTTGTCAAGTTCTCCCAACCCGCATCCACGTTTACCGGTGTATGTGCCATCCGATCCGCCGCGAGAAGCACCAGCGTTGTAATAAGACCCTCCAACTTAACACCATCAACCAAAACGGTTTGGACCGCTTCAAATGCTCGCTGGAGATTGACACTCGTCAATGCTTCAACAAAAGTAGCTTCGTCAAATTCAACAGTTCGCTCCAAGTCAGCATTTTCAACACTCGGAAGCATCTGACGCATAATTTGGATTGCATCCCGTCGGTAGCGTTCTGGCTCATCTGGACGATGTCCGACAAGTCTGGCACCGAGATAGAAAAACAACTCGGATGCGTGCTCCCACCCAAATTCATCAACCACTTCTGAGAGATAACTGACATAAAGCGGAATATGGGGCAGGTCGATAAAATGTGGTTCAACGGCACACGCAAACAATAAAGGACGCAACTTATCGGCATCCCCCTTATGATACGCTGTGAACAGACACCTCTCAATGCGTCCCGACTGCCCTTCATAAGAGAAGTTCCGAACCCACCGACTTATCTTTTCCCATGTGACAGGTTCTGGCAACGGAACAACTTCAAGTCGTTCGGATGCAGGGCCCGCAGCCGAGCAAGCCGCAGTCGTAACCGCAATCAGTCTATCTGCATCTGTGTATCTGCGTCCGACTTTGAGTCCGTTGACGAGCCGGGAAACGTCGCTACCGCCCTCTGCGTCGTGAGAACTCGCGATGTGTCGGCTGACGTGTGCTAAGATCGTTCCCATGACCTCTTCTTCCGGCACACCTCCCTTTAATAGAAGCGAAATCGCCTTGGACATCGTCCATCGGTCTTCACTTAAAAGTCCTTCTCGAAGCAACTGCTTGTGTTCTTCTGCACGCCGATAGATCATATCTCCCGGTTCTATCCAAATCTCGCTACCGCGGACATCAACCGGAAAAGTCCGTAAGTCGTCGCATTCAACATGGAAGCAACCCCCACCTTCCAAATCGAAACTGCGGCGGTGCCAATCACATGTAAGGATGCCGTTACGGACGGTGCCGCGCGTGAGTGGATACCCCATGTGCGGACACTGATTATCCGTTGCGTAAATCCGCCCTTCAACGTTGAAGAGCGCAATACTACGCCCTTCGCCCATCCGAATCGCCTTCGGTTGTCCCTCAGGAACCTCACTTAACTCAGCGACTTTCACCCAGTTTTCTGTTCGATGCTCCATGATTTCATGTTCCTCCAAATTGTGTTCCACACTATTAGTTTGTCAACCTTCAAATGATGGGGAAACCCCGGTTCGTAGTAGTGCGATTTATCGCACGTCAGAAACGGGCAATGAATTGCCCTACTACGAACTACCTCTCAGTTTAGATGTGACAGAACACTATGATGGGAAATTCTAATAATCCGCGATGGAGCCATCCGCTAATCTATTATCGGGCCAAGTAAACCGCCTTCCCGCCTCTTGACCGACTTCAATCACTTTTGCCTCATCTACTTCAACACCTAAACCGGGGCCTTCTGGCAGCGAAACGTAGCCTTCCTCATCCATCTCCCACGTTTTGTGGGCGACTCCGTCTGGAAGGACGTTTTCATAACCCTCGTGGATCAGGAAAAACGGCACTGCAGCAGATAGGTGAAAACTTGCGGTGAGACCGAGGTAGGACATCGTGCAGTGTGGTGCGATCGGGACGTGATGCGCCTCGGCGAGCGCAGCGACTTTTTTAACCTGTGTAATACCGCCGCCGTGTCCGACATCGGGTTGAAGGATATCAATCACCTGCGCCTCAAGGATTTCGCGGACCTCCCATATTGTGCGATCGCGCTCACCCGTCGCTAAGGGGACAGGGACTGACTCTCGGATCTTACGCATCACTTCAATGTTGCCCGGCACCCACGCCTCTTCTAAGAAAAGCAGGTCATCGGGTTGCAGATAACTGGCGAACTGTTTGACGATAGGGGGCGGTAGGCAGCTATGCGCGTCAAACATGACTGCACCGTCGGAACCGACCTTCTCTCGTGCATCCCGCACGCGCTGCACCAAATCGGCGATTTCATCGGGGGTGCCAGCAAAAGGTTTGGAACCTCCCGGTCCCGTCTTGATCGCTTTCGGACTCGGATACTTCCAAATCTTATCTCGGCAGGGACCGCCGAGCAGGCGATACACCGGCACGCCCCACAACTTTCCAGCAATATCCCACAACGCCATATCAATCGCGGAGATAGTATGCACCATCAAACCGCCACCTCGGATGTTTCGGTGTGCGCGGAAGAGGCGTTGCCAGTGATGCTCAATCCGCGTCGGGTTTTCTCCGATAATCAGTTCCGACAAGGAGCGTGCCAACGCACAAGTGACGGTTGTCTCCATGTTGTTAATCTCGCCCCAACCTGTAACCCCCATGTTCGTTTCAATCTTGACGTATGCTTTCACACCCATTGGGAAAGCCTCAAGGTTTGTCACTCGAATCTGAGAACCTTTATCTTGATAGTCTGCCATACAAGAACTCCCTTTCGTTTTTCCTTATGTTTACACACTTCCGAAAGTTTGTCAAGATGCTGACTACTTCAGAATCAGGATTTATGGATTTACAGGATGATATTATTGTGAATATAGTATTAACTTAACAGTATATTTTTGAGCAATTTACCCTTAAAAATG
>VXZL01000492.1 GCA_009845505.1 Candidatus Poribacteria bacterium
GTTTCTTTTATTTTAACAGAATTTATTGCGATTGTAAACAGAGATAACGTTTTACTCCTGTGAAACCGAGGTGTGCTAAGCCAACCCCTATGGCGATGGAGATAGACGAAAATGCCAGCGAATCTACCCCCAACCTACTATAAACTCAAACACCAGCATGAAGCCGCCAAAACAGATGAAGAGCGACTCAGTTTGTTAGAGGAGATGTTGCGCATCATCCCTAAACACAAAGGCTCGGAAAAGGTTGTTTCTGACATACGCCACCGTATCGCGAAAATCAAAAAAGGACCAACCGCAGCAGGTGGAAAAGCAACTGGTAAGAGAAGCTACAGTGAGCATATTCCTAAGCAAGGCGCAGGACAGGTCGTTCTCCTTGGACCTCCGAATGGTGGTAAATCGCAGATGCTCGCGAACTGGACAAACGCTAAACCCGAAGTTTCGCCGACACCCTATACGACGACAACGCCGACGGTCGGAATGCTGCCCTATGAAAACATACAATTCCAGATCATTGATACCCCTTCGATCACGCCAGATTTTGTCTTGCCAACAGTGTTGACGCTCACCCGTAACGCCGATCTCCCTTTGCCTGTTATCAGTCTTGCAAGCGACAATCTCTTAGACGATCTTGATGTCGTGGTAGCACTCCTTGATGAGGCAGACCGTGAGACACCAGAAAACGGAACCCTTATTGTTGCGAATCAACTTGACGCTTCTGGCGCGGAGGAGAGGCTTGATATTCTCAAAGAATTTTATGGAGACGTATATCGGATTTGTCCGATTTCTGCTGAAACCGACGAAGGCAAAGATGCCTTATTTCAAGAAATCTATACGGAATTAAACATCTTACGCGTCTATCCGAAGGCACCCGGGAAACCGATAGAACACGATGAACCCATTGTTCTCCCTGCAGGGGCAACTGTCCTTGATGCCGCACGCAATTTACACAAAGATTTTGCTGAATTTAAGTTCGCACGTATATGGGGACCGCAATGGCACGATGGACAATCTGTCAGTCGCAATGATGTCGTTTACGATGGAGATGTCGTCGAATTTCATTTGTAGTTATGTCGGTGGATATAATGAGAAAACGAAGCAGAACACCCCTATATCTAATATATTCGCTCTGTATCCACTTTCTACTCCTGCTGGTAATATGGTGGACGGTTCCTGAGCAAGTCCCAACCCTGCCATTCCATGGAAAGATAGAGGCTTTGATAACTCACATTGAACGCCCGCCTCTGCCACCCAACCCGCCTGTTGTTGAACCTGCTGTCCTTGTTGTGGTGGAAGAAGAAACCAAACCGCCACCGCCACCGAAACCGAAAGCCGGTTTAAATGCATCTTGGCAAACTGTAAATCGAGACGCAGCAGACCTTCCGAAACCCGAAACACGTAAACAAGAGGGATTAACCCGATCGCAGGAATCCGTCGGGAACGATTTGTTGCAGTCCAATCCGGTAGTTGGGAACCCTATAGCAGTGAATGCTTCCAATCACACGGTAGTTGTGACACCTACATCAGAAACGGAGTATGTCGCACCACAAGGCGAAACAAAACCTATTGCTTTAGGCACGAATGACACCTTAAACAGCAATTCGCCAACGATCAATGCCCCGAAGATTCACTATGGGAGTCGTCGTGGGGACGCACTCCAAGCCACAGCCATGAGCAATTCTTGGGGTGGTGGCAGCTCCGCTGGTGGCAGTGTTGGTGGTGTTTTTGTTCAGATGATGAAGGATGTTGCCCGAACACTCGCTGACGCAACCACAATGCAGAAAGTTGATGTCATTTTTGTTCTTGATGAAACCGAGAGCATGCGCGACAATATCCGAGGTATCCGTGCTTATGTCGATTTTCTTTTTGACGCATTTGCGCGTGAAGGTCGTGATGCGACTTTCGGATTGGTGACATTCACGGATAACGTAAGAAGAATTGGACACACCGACGATCTCGGCGCCTTCAAAAATTGGCTCTTCCACATTGGCGTTGATGGCGGCGGAGACATTGCTGAGGCAGGTCTGGATGCGATTATGACCGTAGTGCAGGAGATGGAATTCCGAAAAGGGGCACAACGCTTCATTGTGCTGGCGAGCGATGCTGCTTTCCATGATGCTGATTATGACGGTAGGTCGGCATATAGTTTGGATCAAGTCATTGAGGCATTACAAAATGAGCGGATTCGGGTTGATGTTATTGGACTTGATTATCTGCCAATCCGACAGATTGGATTGGCAACAGGCGGAACGTGGCGTGCCATCCCAGGTCGCGGGTACCTTGAGTATATTCCGCCGCTAACCTTAACTGTTAAATTGTTCTCCAAGTTAGGGACACTTAAACTTGAAAGCGAGCGGATTGACGATAAGATTACGGTCTACATCAACAACCCACCGCGTCCGAAACAACTTGCTTTAACGTGGAAGGTACTCAATCCTCTCGGAGAAAAGTTTTACGGACCCATCACAGAAGAGAAAATTATACCAAATGACGGCTCAACCGAGGTGGAATTGACGCCTAATATTAACACCGAACTATTTCAGAGAATGCCGGGGGTTTATACCTTCATCTATCGTCTCGAAAATGAACACGGGCATCAAAGCATCTTGCGGCGTACATTAACATTCTAACAACATTCTAACAACATTCTAACTTTTGTGCGAAGTTGCTATCTTTATAGCATAATTTTTTCAGATTGTGTCTCTGCGTGCGAAAACTGAATGAAGATTAATTTATTAATTCGGTAATTTCTTATCCACACGAGGCAGGTGTTCATCCTGCTGGCGAGGTTTCCTAACCTCGCCAAATTACCGATTTATTTTCTTAAACTTCATAAAGTTTACGCTACAAATCGCATTCATATTGGAAGGTTAAAAATGAAAGACCTAATCTTTGAACAGTGTCGCTATCATTTTGACGACATCGTTGCTATTCGACGGGACATCCATCAGTACCCTGAGTTAGGATTCGATGTACACCGCACTGCCGGTATTGCTGCGGATGCCCTGCGTGCACTCGATATTCCTGTCAAGATCGGTATCGGTAGAACAGGAGTCGTTGGAGACTTAGAAGTAGCAGGCGCATCGAAACGTATCGCGCTCCGCGCAGACATGGACGCGCTCCCGATTCAGGAACTCACCGATGTTCCTTATAAATCGAAGATTGATGGTAAAGCGCACCTATGTGGACACGACGCGCATACTGCGATGCTCATCGGTGCGGCGCGAATCCTGTCGCACCTCCGAGACGACCTGAAAACCCACGTTAGGTTTATCTTCCAACCCAGCGAAGAAGTAGCACCAGGGGGCGCGCCTGCTATGATAAAAGACGGCGCATTGGAGGATGTAGACGAAATTTATGGAATACACGTCTTTCCGCTCTTTGCCGTTGGGGAGTACGCCACCTGTGTCGGTCCGATGCTCGCACAATCGGACACTTTCCAAATTACGATCACCGGTAGCGGTGGACATGCCGCATTCCCACATATCACTGTGGATCCAATTGTGATTGGTGCGCAGTTCGTGACAGCCGTACAGTCAATTGTTGCCAGAAATGTGAATCCCTTGGACGCTGCGGTTGTCAGTGTTACCCAGTTGCACGGCGGAGATGCCGACCTTCAGAATGGACTCGCCGGTGCTGCGCTGAATGTCATCCCGCCTAAAGTACTCATAGGCGGCACGGTGCGGACGCTCCAAACATCGGTGCAGAAAAATATTCGAGGACAATTGGAACGACTCCTCGCAGGCATCGCAAACGCACACAATGCAAATTATACATTTGACTATCACGAAGGCTATCCAGTCACGTATAACCATGAGCCTTGCGTCGATACAGTCTTATCGGCAGCGAAGGGGTTAGTCAGTGAAGATAATCTCATATTCCCGATGTCTCCCGCATTAGGTGGAGAGGATTTCAGTTACTACTCACAAAAGATCCCGGCGTGTTTCGTAATGGTAGGTGCAGGTAATGAAGAGAAAGGGATTGTCAATATGTGCCATCATCCACAATTTGATATTGACGAAAACTGCATGATTTACGGCATGGCACTCTTTGTAAATCTCATTACGCATTAAACATTTATAGAAGGGATTTCCGAATCCCGACTCTTCGCTAAATAGCCCTGTCTACTATGTAGGTCACAGAATAGAATAAATAGGTCCCACAATGCAACGATTACTCAGTTTCCTTTTTCTTCTAACACTATCGCTTTCAATTATATCCCCCAACGCTTTCGCACAGATCGAGTTCACACCAAACAACCCGACAGTAATTCCTATGTTGGATCCCGTTGAAGCCGCGCATGACCATTTCCACGAAAGACGGTACGCCGAAGCAATCAAGGCGTATGAAGAACTCCTTGAAAAGGGGATTCCAAAGGGTGGTGATACCTATACACCGCTTCGGCAGAGCCAGAAGGATTCTATCCGATTAATGCTCGGACAAAGCTACAGTAAAGTCGGAGAGGATCCGGCTGCACAACGAATCTTCAGAGAGATCGTTGATGAAAACCCCGATGGATCTTATGCTACTCAAGCCGTCCATCGTTTAGGAAACCTCTATTGGCAACGTTATCAGTTCCGACAGGCGATTTTACAATGCAAGCAGATTTTGGATCAGCATCCTAATACGGCGGCCGCTGCGACAGCCGCCTATCTCGTTGGGCAATACCAACAGACAGAGGGTAAGACCGAGGAAGCGATGGAAAGTTACAAGTACTTCCTCAACAATTTTCCCGGTTCTCCGTATCGTACAAGCGCAGTGAACAGTCTTATTCGGTTGTATATTGCCAATGCCCGTTACATGGAAGCCGAAGAGCTTATTCAAAAGCGGTTGCAAAGCTACCCGGACGATCTTATGTTGTTAGAACAGTTAGCAGAACTTTATCAACAACAAGACGAACATCCGAGGGCAATCGAGCTCTATCGTCAGGCGATTGAAAGGGATCCGAGCAATACCAACCTTCGCAGAAAATTAGGTGATCTTTACGCTAAGATCGGTGAGACCACGCAAGCTGTAAATGAATGGAAGAAAATAGTAGCAAATGAGACGAACCAAACAGATCATCATCAACGACTTGGGGCAATCTATCTTTCTCATAAAATGTATGGAGAGGCAATTGCAGCGTATCGTCAAGCTATCCGATTGAATCCTCAAAATAGTTACCTCTATACACAGTTGGCAGCCGCATACAAAATTCAGGGGCAAAATGAAGATGCCGCCAAGGTTTATATTGACGGTTTGCAACACGTTGGACTCGCGGAGAGTCAGCGTGAACCGATTTGGGAGGCAATGTTTGAGATTTATGAAGGCGCACATCATAAAGCATTGCAAGACAAACTTATCGCGCAACTTCAGAAACAGCATCTACGCGAATCAGAGAACCCGAACGTCACTATGACGCTCGGAGAACTCTTTTTCCACGCTGGTAGAACAACGCAGGCACTCGAAACGTTTAGGCAACTCCACCAAAATCATCCGACTCACATTGACATGACCTTGGAGAGATATGCCGAGGTGTTAGCACGCAACGCCAGCCCACGAGCTGCGGATTTCTACAAAGCAGTCATAGATGGCTCCCGCAATAGGACACGCATCAGAAATGCCTATTCCAAACTCGCGCTGCTCTACCAAAAGATGGAAAAATGGGGAGAGGCTATCGCGCTCCTGAAGGAACTCGTCGAAAATCGCCAAGCCTCTATCCAGAACAGGCTGCTACTCGGGCAGTTGCAATTGCACGGCACCCGAGAACCCAAAGCCGCTCAGATAACCTTTCAACCCTTAATTACGCAACGTTTAGTGACTCGCCAATTGACGGAAGCGCAGTTAGGCTTAGGAGAATGCCATATTTTACTTAAACGCTACACACTCGCCAGAGAAGTGCTTGAACCCATCGCCAATAGGATTAACCGCTACCAAGCGACGGCTCGAAAACTGATGGGTGATTCCTATTTCTTTGCTGTAGACTTTGATCAAGCCCTCAAGGAGTACAATCAGGTCATCCAGATATCAAAATCCGACCGACTCACGAATGATGCGCTTGAGAAGATCGTCCTTATTCAAAATCATCAGGACTATCTCAAAATCCCGCTTACAGATTACGCAACGGCTCTGCAGCTTCACCTGAGTGGTAAAACAGAAGCCTCGCTACAGCAGTGTGAAGGAATACTCGAACTCTATCCCCAATCCAATATCATTGATGATATTTGGTTTCTTATGGGCAATATCTACCGTGAATCGGGAAAAAATACCGAAGCAATCAATGCCTATCAGCAGGTCATTGCACGCGAAAGCCCCATCGCCGCGAAAACACTCATAAATATCGCCGAAATTTATCGACAGCAGGATGATTTGGCTAACGCCACTGCTATCTACACAAAGCTTATTACGGACTATCCTGAGAGTGTCATTATTGTTCAAGCACGCCAACAACTTGATAAGATTAACAAGATGCAGCAGAAAAGGTAATTATCGTAGCACTATGTAACCTGGGCAAGAAAGCTCGAACTTGTTCGGGGCTGCGCACTTACTCCAAACAAGTAATGATTCTGATTATCGATTTTTTTCTTGTTGATTTGTCTATAGTGTGCTACACTTAACATAAAGAGGAAGCCCGGATTTAGTCTGGGAATAGACTGGATTTCGTCTGCGGATAGACTAAATCCATAGCGCAAGTCGCGTGTGGACTTGCGGGACAATGTATTACATTTCCATTCCTCGTATTACATTCTTGTTCGGGAGTGTTTCACTCAGATACGTCCCAACAAGTTGGAGCATCCGAAAAAATACCGAATATTGTCGAGAGGACAATCAAATGGTTCAACCCAATACACCGCGCGTATTTCATGTGATGACAAAGCCGATCGGGCCGATATGCAACCTTGATTGCGAGTACTGCTTCTATCTTGACAAAGAAAAGCTCTACCCTGAAACACGCTCTTTCCGCATGACGGACGCAATTTTGGAGGACTACGTTAAGCAATACATCGAAGCACAACAGGTCAACGAAGTCACGTTCGCATGGCAGGGCGGTGAACCCACACTCATGGGGGTGGATTTTTTCCGAAAAGCCGTTAGGTATCAGCAGAAATACAGACGACCCGGCATGCAGATTCAGAACTCCTTCCAGACAAACGCGACGCTCCTTGACGACGAATGGGGAGAGTTTTTCAAGCGAAACAAATTCTTGATTGGCGTAAGCATCGACGGACCACCGGAAATTCACGATAAATATCGCTATGATAAACGTGGGCGGTCCTCCTCTGAACAGGTCATCCGAGGATTGCGTATCTTACAGAAGCACAAGGTTGATTACAATGTGCTGTGTGTTGTTAACAAACATAATGCTGAATACCCCAAAGAGGTCTACAACTATTTCAAAGAGCTCGGGGCAGAGTTCATGCAGTTTATTCCTGCCGTCGAGCATTTCGGCGGGAAAAATGTATCCCCGCGCTCCGTCACAGCGCGGCAGTACGGCAAATTCCTGTGTGCAATCTTCGATGAGTGGGTCGTAAACGACATCGGAAAAATTTTCGTCCAGATTTTCGATGTTGCATTGGAAGCGTGGTTAGGCTATAACCCCAGCCTCTGCGTGTTCAATGAAACTTGCGGCGATGCACTCGCAATTGAGCATAACGGCGACCTCTACTCCTGTGACCATTTCGTTACGCCTGACTATCATATCGGGAATATCGCAGATAGCACCATCGCCGAGATGGTGGACTCACCTTTCCAACGCAAATTCGGCACGGATAAACGAGACACCCTCCCAGAATACTGTCGCAGCTGCGAAGTGAAGTTCGTCTGCAATGGCGGCTGCCCAAAGAACCGTTTTATCAAAACGCCTACAGGTGAGGACGGCTTAAACTATCTATGTGCCGGTTATAAACAATTTTTCAATCACATTGACGAACCGATGAAGATGATGGCTTCTGCCCTTCAGATGGGACGACCGGCGAATAGTATTATGCCTCTCATGCGCCAGCGTCAGCAGGAAAAGACGCGCGCGATTCCCGTCGCAACTTCACAGAAAGTCGGGCGCAACTCACCGTGTCCCTGCGGAAGTGGACGGAAATATAAGCAGTGCTGCCTAAACAAGAAGTAACCCCTTTATTTTTCTCAAATCTGCTGAAACAAGTGTTGCTCGTGTGCGAAATCGGGTAAGCGCAGGTGGGCATCATGTGCCAACAGAAGATGTCGTGCGCAGGTTTTATCGAAGCAAGCGTAATTTTTGGTATACTTATAGAGATTTAGTAGATCAGTGGCATCTATACTACAATTCTGCAACGTATTTTCAGGAAGTTGCCGTTGGTAGGATCGATGATGTTACGGTGATAAACGAAGGTTTATTTCAACTTTTTGTGCAAGACATTAATAATGGAGGCACCTAATGCATCAAGACAAATCAGACCCTGTTGATATCTACGAAGAAACGCTCAAGTTTTCACGCATTGGCAATCGTGCAGTTAAAAGGGCACAAGAGGAAAACCGCAAAAAAGGGATTCCGAACGTGTACGATTTCAATGGACACCTTTACTATGAACTGCCGAATGGTAAACTGACAACGGAAGATCCGTATCCTTTATCAAGGGAAACGGATTCGGATGAGGAAAAATGTTAACTATCTGTTACGACCCTTACTCCGGCACATTAGGCAGATTTACACGCGCAGAGATTTTTAATCTCGTTGCCGAAGCAGGCTATGAAGGCATCAACATCCCCGTAAATGCTGCGTTTCTCGGTGAACTCTCAATCGCCGAGATAGACGATGCCATCCGTCTTGCAGAGAAGCATAATCTTGTTGCCCCAACAATCGGCTTTGGCAACCATATTTTGACAACCCCTGCCAGAAAAGACGAGGCATTACAGCACTTTGAGATTGTCCTTGAAGTGGCACGCAGATTCAACGCTGAGATTATCGGCGTATGGGTGAATCCGTCAGAGGGTGTATCCCGACAGGAATCTCTGGACGCACTCGCCGACAACCTCTCGCAGATGATACCCCCTTGCAATGAGAACGGAATGAAAATCGCCCTTGAGTTTGAGAAAGGCCGCCCATTGGATAACTATCGCGAAGGCGTTGCGTTTATTGAAGACACGGGATTGTCAGTCTATCTAACAGCCGACACATATCACCTTTTCAACGACAGCGCAGAACCGAAGACAGCAGCACACGCTATGAAAGCCTGTTTGGGTGATGTACATGTATCGGGAAGCAATCGCGGTGAACCCGGTGGCGGCGTTTTCGATTTTGAGACGTTTGCACAAGGTTTGAAAGAGGTCGGCTTTTCCGGTCCGTTGGTCGTCCAGTACAAGATGGAGGATGTCGCGAGCATCACCCGCAGCTGCGAATTTACCAAGAAGTTTCGGACAATGATACAGTCATAAGAGAGGAGTTGTGGAATGAGAAAGATCGTCTTTTTATTTTTTGCTGTTACCCTAATAATTGGATCTGCTTATGCCCACGTGACAGATCACTCAGCAACGGAAACCAAAAGTTTTCAATTCGTCGCACATCACGAGACATCCCACGATACACAACTTACCAGTGGACAGGGCGCGCTTAAGTTCAAAGTCCTCTATACACGCGATCATTTTCCAACAGAAGTGGTTACTGCAATTGATAAAGCACACGGCGGTTTTGACGTAGACCGACGGGATGGAAAAGGGGAGACCTACTTCCAACTACCCGGTGTCGGTATCATCGAAATCAGTGCCGATCTGAAAACAACGCGGCTGATTGAGACGCCTGCTGCGCTGAAAGATGCCAACGCACATTATGTCACCGTCTGGTCAACAACTGACGGGATGCCCTACCTCTCTTTCCCAGCAAACGATGTCGGTAAAATCTTCACAACAACATTAGACGGGAAGCTGGTGCATACATTGGAAGCCCCAGACGCAATGACGGATTTCGAGCATCAGGCAGTCAATACCTATTTTAGTGAAGGCGGAGCGTTCGTCCCTACCGGCGTGACACATGTTGATGGTATGCTCTACATTACCACCGGCTACTCTGATTTGGATTACATCTTGGGAGCGAAACTCACAAGTCTTGACCCACTTGAAGCGAGTTGGTATCCTCTGGCGTTCGGTGGTAGAGGCGATGAACCCGGGCAATTCGGCACGGGACATCATATTACAGTACCTTATGGCACAAATCGATTGGACGCTTCTGACCGAGCAAATGCAGAGATCGAACGCTATGCGCCAGACGGCACCTATCTGGAGACGCTTCCACTTATCAAGGGCTCATTCCCATGTAGCATTGATTATGAAGCAGGATATGCCGTTGTCGCGTGCCTCTACGGACCGAATAAAGAGAAAGGCGCGCCACTCTATATCCTCGACGGAAATAACCTCGTTTCAACTGTTATGTTAAAGGAGGAACTCGGTGTGGAGACTTTCCAGCATTTGCACGGCGCAGTGATTCGCAAGGTTGATGGCAAGTTTTACATCATCGCGCAATCGTGGAATCCCGGGGATATTATCGTTTTGGAACAAGTGATGTAGGCTATCACAGCAATAGATTTTTCATCGTCCGCGTAAGCGTTCCAATTCCGCCAGTGCTTTGACAAGCTCGGTTTCTGCGGTTTCTGCGCGTGCTTCTGCTGTTGCTAACCCCTCCAGTGGCGGTTGCAGCCATACGCCAGTACTGGCATCATAAAGACGTAATCCTCCATCATGATCACCTATGTCCAACCCTAACACGGACGAACGCAACCTATTTTCCACAAACGCCAGGTGATCATATACGCCATTTACGAGACGATACCCTTGCAAACGGGGTACAATCGCTCCATACGGCACATAGATATAGTATTCCTGTACACCAAGCGTCGAAGCGTACAATGTTTTCTTATGGGTCAGATCGTGTTTGTAGGTACTGGAACTGGCGATTTCCAAGACAAAATCAATCGGGGCTTCTTCCCAAAGAAGATACGTCCGCCTCAGTTTCTTAGAAATCCCGCGAACCACAAACACATCCGGAGCAACAGACTTCTGAATATTGCCCTCTTCATAGTATACTAAGAGATTACCGGATACATAGACCTCCGGGGAATCCCGAAAATGATGTTTAAGTGTCAGAATCATATCCATCATCAAATCGCGATGGAGATCCGTTTCAGCCATAGGTTTACCGTCCGATTCGGGATAAACGACTGTCGGCACTCCTTGTATTCTTTCCCGCATCGTTTTATCTCCTGAAAAATTTGATTTCTGTGGTATTTGGTACTATATATGTTAAC
>VXZL01000632.1 GCA_009845505.1 Candidatus Poribacteria bacterium
GTAATGAACTACGATATTAAAACAACAGAACTCGCGGCGGCTGGAAAACAACGGATTGATTGGGCAAATCGGTTCATGCCAGTGCTGAGTTCTATCCGTGCACGGTTTGAAAATGAACGTCCCTTGGAAGGATCAAAAATAGCTGCATGCTTGCACGTTACAACTGAAACAGCTAACTTGATGAAGACGCTGAAGGCAGGCGGCGCGGAAGCGGTTGTCTGTGCATCAAATCCACTTAGCACTCAGGATGATGTTGCTGCATCTCTTGTTGTTGATGAGAAGATCGGCGTTTTCGCAATCGACGGCGTGGATACAGAGACGTATTATAAACACATTGATGCTGCTCTTGATACGCAGCCAGCAATCACTATGGACGATGGTGCAGATCTTGTCTCAAGACTCCACTCTGAAGAAACTAATCCATCGTTAATTGAGCAGGTCGTCGCTGGAACAGAAGAGACAACCACGGGAGTCATACGACTCAGAAGTATGGCAGCCGAAGGGGTCCTAAGATACCCCATTATTGCTGTCAACGATGCGGACACAAAACATTTTTTTGATAACCGATACGGTACGGGACAGAGTACCCTTGATGGTATTATCAGGGCGACGAACCTCCTGATTGCTGGGGCGACAGTTGTTGTGGCGGGCTATGGATGGTGCGGTAGAGGTGTCGCCAGTCGGGCGCGGGGTTTAGGCGCGAACGTCATCGTAACCGAAGTCAATCCATTGAGAGCATTGGAGGCGGTAATGGATGGATTCCGGGTCATGCCGATGCTGGAGGCAGTTCAAGAAGCGGATTTGATTGTGACACTTACAGGGGATATCCATGTCTTACGCAAAGAACATTTTGAAGTGATGAAAGATGGCGCAATTATCGCGAATTCTGGTCATTTTGATGTTGAAATTGATATCCCGATGCTTGGGAAATTGAGCGTTGATAAAGGAAGTGCGCGTCCCTATGTAGATGTGTATACACTCGCCGATGGAAGGAAATTCTACCTCGTCGGTGAAGGCAGGTTGGTGAATCTCGCTGCAGCAGAGGGTCATCCAGCCAGTGTTATGGACATGAGTTTTGCGAATCAAGCCTTATCTGTTGAGTACATTGCTAAGAACCATGGTAGTTTTGAAAATCGCGTGTACGATGTCCCTAAGTCTATTGATGAGACTGTGGCAGAATTGAAGTTACAGGCGTTTGGTGTTGAGATTGATACACTCACGCCAGAGCAGGAGGCGTACCTCAACTCGTGGGAAATGGGAACTTAGTTTTCTTCAAATTATTCCATGCCCCGTTTGGGGTTATCCGTTTATGAGGGGACCTTATGAAAAAATCTGAGGTTTGGGAGGGAGCCATACTCCTTCTCTCAGCGGTGTTATTGCTACCCATTTGGATGGCATCCTCTCAGAGAATAGAACTACCGGTCGGGTTGTTAAGAGTTCTAAGTTTTTTACAATATCCGATAGTTCTCGTTCTTGGCGTAATTTTCGTTCGTCGCCTACGACGGGTCATCCGTGCGTTGCGCGAGAATAGGAATAGACCCGGTCCTTTCTGATTTTAAAAAGAGTTTGTGCCTCAACATTGTAAACAAATTAGAAATTTGTTTCTGGACTTGGGTGTATGTCGGTACAATGGCGATTTTCTTGGGATCCGAGAAAAAACCAAATTAACATTGTAAAACACCACGTCAGTTTTTCCAAAGCAGCAAAAATCTTTGATGGACCACGTCTGGAAAAAGAAGACACCCGTAGAGACTATGGCGAAAAACGGATGCTTGCCCTGGGGCGAAGTGAAGGGCGAATTCTTCGCGTCGTCTATACACGACGGAGTTCGAGTATCCGAATCATTTCAGCGAGGAAGGCAAACACTCATGAAAGAGCAGAATATATACGTCGAATACAGTCGTTCTGAAATAGACGCGAAGTCGGATGAGAAAGAGTGGAGTCGCTTTGATGCTCTAACGGATGCAGAGATTGATGCCGCTGCAGCGTCTGATGAGAATGATCCCAAAACGGATGCAGTCTTCTGGAAAGATGCAACTGTGGCAATGCCAGAAAATATTATCACTATTGATCAGGACCTGTTAGCGTGGTTCAAAGCACATGCCCCGGACTATGAAACACAGATTAACAGGATCCTCCGGGCATACGTTGAGGGGAACGCTGACACTTAGTTAATTCTTTAGCCGGAGGCACGATATGAAGAAAGGAAAATAACTGATAATTCAAGGCGTGTCACGCAGGGTTCATAATATGGGAGTTTTGGTCGTTGGGACGGTTACTTTAGATACAGTGGAAACACCGAGTACACGCGTTGAAGATGTGCTTGGGGGTTCTGGTGTCTATGCTGCTGTCGCGGCGAATTTTTTTAAAAACGCTGTCCAACTTGTTGGCGTTGTTGGTGCCGATTTTCCGAAAGCGTATACAGATTTCCTTAAGACGCAAGGCATTGATCTGCAAGGTCTGAAGCGGATTAATGATGGCAAATCATTTCGGTGGGGCGGTCGTTATGCCAAAGACTTTAACGTACGGGATACGCTTTTTACGGAATTAAATGTTGTTGCTGATTTTCGTCCTGTTTTGCCTGAAATCTATAGACACACGCCCTACCTCTTTTTAGCAAATAATCCCCCAGCGTTGCAATTGAGCATCATTGAACAAGCGGTGGATCCCAAACTTGTTGTTTGTGATACGATGGATTTTTGGATTAATGAGGAGCGAGAGGCATTAGAAGTACTCTTAGCGCGTGTAGATATCCTCGTCCTAAATGATAGTGAAGCACTGCTATTTACTGGTGATTCTAATTTGATGCGGGCAGCACGATCAATTCTGCGCTATGGTCCAAAGCGGGTTATCATTAAAAAGGGGGAGCACGGTGCCATCAGCGTCACAGAATCGTCCTTCTTTAGCGCGCCAGCGTATCCGCTCACACAAGTAACAGATCCCACGGGTGCAGGTGATAGTTTTGCTGGTGGTATGCTCGGATATATCGCATCTGTTAAGGATACTTCCGAAGATACGATACGCAGCGCGATGATTTATGGCACGGTTGTTGCCTCTTTTAACATTGAAGATTTCAGCGTTAACCGGCAAAAACGCGTTAAGTTTTCCGAAATCTCCTCAAGGTATGGTGAGTTACAGGAGGCTGTCCGTTTTTAGTGTAGGCTGTGAATTGCCTTGCCATCCACTGCCTCTGCAGATTCCATTAGCATTTCTGAAAGCGTCGGATGCGCATGGATAGTGTGCGCAATGTCCCTTGCAGTAGCACCCAGGCGGACTGCAACAGCGGCTTCATGGATAAGTGTTGACGCGTGCGCGCCGACAATGTGAACGCCGAGAATATCCCCACTATCTGTATCAGAAACGATCTTAACGAACCCGTCTGTCTCACGGAGTCCCAACGCCTTCCCATTTGCTGCATAAGGGAACCTGCCTATCTTCACCTCATAACCTTCAGTCGTTGCCTCTTCTTCTGTCATACCTGCATGTCCGATTTCAGGTAAGGTGAAAACACACCACGGGATCACCTGATAATCCATTTCGGTGTTGGCACCGAGACAGTTTTCTGCAGCAACTTTTCCCTCTGCCGATGCGACGTGTGCCAACAGATACCGACTGGCAACATCTCCAACTGAGTAGATACTCGGAACATTCGTCCGCATCTGCGTGTCAACAACAATTTTTCCGCTATCTGTGCGGACACCAACCTTTTCTAAACCTATCCCGTCTGTGTTATAACGTCTTCCGATGGAAACCAGCATTTTTTCTGCGGTGAGTTCTTCACCCGATTCAAGCACTGCTGTGACATGTTCATCTGACTTTTTTACTTTCGTCAGTTTTGCACCGGTATGGATAGTGATACCCTTTCGTTTCATGAATAGTTGGACGTGTCGGATAACTTGCGTATCTTCTGTCGCTAAAATTGTCGGTAGGAGTTCTAATATAGTCACACGGCAACCAAATGCATTAAAGATAGAGGCGAATTCGCATCCCGAAACCCCGCCGCCAACGATGAGTAGGCTTTCAGGAAGTTCTGTGAGGTTGAGGATACCTGTTGTTGTCAGGACTTGGTCCTCGTCAATTTCAAAAACGGGTGGTTCCGCAGGTTCTGAACCTGTAGCGATAATGACATTTTTCGCGTGTAACTCTTCAATTGTGCCGTCAGGTTTGTTAACGACTATCGTATTTTTATTCGTAAGTGCTGCTGTTCCTTTAAGGATGTTAACCTTGTTCGCTTTCAATAGTTTGGCGATACCGCCTTCGAGCTGCTGGACGACCGAGGTCTTGTGGGTCAACACTTGGGTGTAGTCAATTGTTGCCTCGCCGTTGACTTGTACGCCAAAAGCAGGGGCTTCTTGAATCTGTGTCGCGAGGTTAGCGACAGCGAAAAGGGTTTTCGTTGGGATGCACCCACGGTTCAGGCAGGTTCCACCCCATTCTCCTTTTTCTATAAGGCAGACGTTCCCACCGAGTTGTGCAGCTTTGATGGCTGAAACATACCCACCTGGTCCCCCACCGATAATTCCGACATCATACGTGGACATAGCTACTCCTATCTTGCAAAATCACCTTAATTTTATCACGAAGATTGAGGGTTGTCAAGTGGATGTGAGTTTGGTATCTATAGACGGAATTTGACAAAAAAAGCAAAGCATGCTACAGTGGTGACAATCCAAAGGTAGGAGGAAGTGGATGTTTGACGGGTATCGTCCGAACCAATTCGGACCTGGACGTTCGGCTGTTATTTGCCAACACGGGGCTGTTGCAACGAGTCAACCACTTGCGGCGCAAGGTGGATTGCAAATTCTGCGCGACGGTGGCAACGCTTTTGATGCAGCGGTCGCCACGGCTGCAATACTCAACGTCGTTGAACCGATGTCAACCGGTATCGGCGGGGATGCCTTTATGCTGGTTTACCAGCCTCAAGATGGCGTAATCCGAGGCTTAAACGCGAGTGGGAGGGCACCTTACGCTGCGGAACCCGAATTCTTTACCAAACAGGGGTTAGTTAGTATTCCTGCCTTCGGGAGTATGTACGCCGTTACAGTCTCTGGTACAATTGATGGGTGGGCAACACTCTTAGAGGAATGTGGAACGATGTCGTTAGCAGAAGTACTTCAACCTGCTATTGACTATGCTGAGAAAGGTTTTCCAGTGAGCCCTCAGATTTCGCTTGCGTGGCAAGAAAGTGCTGCAATGTTGGCACAGCATCCAGATACAGCGCAGACCTATCTTACTAACGGAAAAGCACCAGCACCGGGCGAGATATTTCGACAACCCAACCTCGCGCGGAGTTTTCGACGCATTGCAGAAGGCGGTCGGGACGCATTCTATAAAGGTGAGATTGCCGAAAAAATTGTAAAGTTCTCTGATGAAAATGGAGGTTTATTGACTTTACAGGATTTTGCCGAACACAGATCTGATTGGGTGGAGCCAATTTCTACCGATTATCGCGGCTATGATATCTATGAGATTCCACCGAATGGACAGGGCATTGCTGCGCTACTCGCACTTAATATCGTTGAAGGGTTTGACCTCGGAACGATGGGACATAATAGCCCTGAACATCTACACTATGCCATTGAAGCGATGAAATTAGGATTCGCGGATCTCTACAAATATGTAACAGATCCAACATTTGTAGATGTTCCCGTAGACGGACTACTGTCTGACGCTTATACGCGGTGCCAACGCGCTCGTATTTCACCAGAACGGGCAAATATGGCACCGAATCCAGGGCTTCCTTCAATGGGCAGTGATACTGTATATCTCTGTGCAGTTGACAGTGAACGAAACGTTGTCTCCTTTATTAATAGTATTTTTGCTGGGTTCGGTTCACACTTAGTTGCCGGTGATACAGGTATTGTGTTGCAAAATCGAGGGGCAGGTTTCTCCCTTGACGCGGACCATGCTAACTGTATTGCTCCGCATAAACGGACGCTGCACACAATTATTCCCGGGATGATTGCTCGAAATGGGGCACCTCTGGTTACGTTCGGAGTCATGGGTGGACAGATGCAAACACAAGGTCATTTACAGTTTGTGTGTAATCTCGTAGATTTCAATATGGACGTTCAGAATGCGTTGGACGCGCCTCGGTTTCGAGTGATGGATGATTCGCGGGTTATACTGGAAACGGGTATTCCGATGAATACACAGGCAGCGTTGGCGCAAAAAGGGCATCATATCATACCTGGCAGCACTTTCTTTGGTGGCGGACAAGCCATTTTTGTCAATCCGGCCTTTGATACGCTCATTGCGGGTTCGGATCCGAGGCGTGATGGTTGTGCGGTCGGTTATTGAGGCATCAGGGAATTTTCTTGACTTTTGGGGCGAATTAAAGTATAATATTAACGGTAGTAGATGACTTTGGCAGAATAACTGAAGACCGAATCACATAAGCCCGCCAAGCCGGTTGTGAATCACTCATGTGATTCCAATGGCTCTCTCTTGCCCTGGGGCGCGCTATCTCCGGCAGGATACGAGTAGCCAGCGTCCGTAAAACCGTAAAGAGATTCTATCCAATCTTTAAAACGGAGTCCGTTTTCCGGTTGTTTGTACCCTTAATAAAAAAGGGCAGGGCTGAGGCATGTGAACCGCACCCTAAAAATTAAAATACAAGATAGCGGCGGTAGCAAATTCGCTTTACGATATCAATGCAAGAGAACATAGAAGAACGTATGGAGAATCAGTTGACAGATGTATAGAGATTTAAATGAAAAGGATGCCTGTGGTGTCGGTTTTGTCGCGAACCGTTTTGGGAATCGGAGCCACGAGATTATTGAGATGGCGACGCAAGCGGTTACGAACTTGACACACCGGGGCGCGGTGGCGGCTGATGCAAAGACAGGTGATGGCGCGGGTATCTTAACACAAATTCCGGAGAAATTATTTCAAAAACAGTTGGCGAAACTCGGAGTTCGCTTGGACGCGATAACTGACCTGGGTGTGGGAATGATTTTCCTACCAAGGCGCGATCAGGACGCGCAGCGACAAAGCCGAGCACTCGTTGAAAAGACGTTGCAACAGTATGGTATGCCATTTCTCGGATGGCGTTCGGTCCCGGTTAATACGGCTGCGCTTGGCGATAAAGCATTAGAAACACTGCCGGAAATTCAGCAGGTATTGGTAGGGCGACCAGAGCAACTCTCTGACGACGATTTTGAGCGGTCGTTGTATTTGATATGTAAAGAATTGGAACACCGTGTTGCAGCGGCTTCGCTGGATGACGAATTCCATATCGCCTCTTTTTCACATCGGACGATCGTCTACAAAGGATTGCTGGTAGCACCCCAGTTGGTGCCGTTTTATCTTGACCTAAAAGATTCGGATTTCCAAGCAGCACTTGCTGTTTTCCATCAGCGCTATAGCACGAATACCTCTTCCACCTGGATGCTTGCCCAACCCTTCCACATGCTTGCACACAATGGTGAAATTAACACCTTGATGGGGAATCGGAATTGGATGCGGGCGCGTGAAGCCGACTTACAATCTCCCCTCTGGAATGAACATATCCAAAAACTCGTTCCGATTATTAACAAACAAGGGAGCGATTCAATGAGCTTGGATAACGTGTTAGAGTTGTTGACACACTCTGACCGTAGTATCTTGCACGCCATGATGTGCTTGATCCCAGAAGCTTATGAGCAGATTCCGGATATGCCGGATGTGTTGAAAACCTGCTACGAGTATCTTTCTTGTGTTAGTGAACCGTGGGACGGACCGGCGGCTGTCGCCTTTACGGATGGTGTTGTTGTCGGCGCGAGTCTTGATAGAAATGGACTACGTCCCGCACGCTACAAAGTCACAGAGGATGGCACGGTCGTCATGGGGTCCGAAGTTGGCATCATTGAACTTGATGAAAGTCGGATCATTGAAAAAGGTCGTTTGGGCCCCGGACAGATGATCGCTGTAGATACATCAGAAGGCAAATTGTTGAAAGATTCGGAGATTAAGCACAGTATTGCCAATCAGAAACCTTATGCTGAATGGGTTCAGAAAGGCACTGTAACCCTTCCTACCGATAAAATCAGTTCATCTGCTACGGCGGAGACCATTCCTGATCAGCTTCCTATATATCAGAAAGCCTTCGGATATATGACAGAGGATATAGAGCGATTTATCAAACCGATGATAACGGAAGCGAAAGAGGCAGTCGGTTCAATGGGTGATGATACGCCACCTGCTGTGATTTCTCGGCATCCGCGTTCGCTCTATAGTTACTTCAAACAACGTTTTGCGCAAGTTACAAATCCACCTATTGACTCAATCCGAGAGCGTTTGGTAATGTCGCTGACAACACACTTGGGGCGACATCATAGTTTGCTCACGGAAACGCCAGCGCACGCTCGGCTCATTCGGCTACCCTCGCCAATTTTGACAAATACGGACTTACACGCACTGCGGGAACTTGATATACCCGATTTTCAAGTGGAAACACTTTCTGTCTGTTTCCCGGTGGCTGCAGGTAAACAGGGCTTGGAAGATGCACTGGAAACGTTATGTCAACGCGCCTCTAAGGCAGTCGATGCTGGAAAAACGCTCCTTGTGTTGAGTGACAAAGATGTTAATTCTGACTTCGCACCAATTCCTATGGCACTTGCTGTTGGTGCTGTGCATCATCATCTGATCCGTGAAGGAAAGCGGATGCGAGCGAGTCTCATCGCTGAAACTGGAGATGCAAGAGAAGAGCATCATTTTGCTGTGCTTCTTGGTTATGGCGCAGCGGCGGTTAACCCCTACCTCGCGATTTCAACGATTGCCCAACTTGCCGCGGACGGTGAATTTGAAGAACTGACGGCAGAGAAAGCGATTGAGACCTATAAGGAAACTGTCGAAAAAGGTATCCTGAAAATTATGGCGAAGATGGGTATTTCGGCGGTATCAAGTTACAGGGGAGCGCAAATTTTTGAAGCGCTCGGTATTAATGCGACGGTTATTAATAAGTGTTTTACAGGTACTACTTCTCGCTTAAGTGGCATCGGTTTTGCAGAAATCGCCGCTGAAACGCTTCACTTCCACACAAAAGCGTTTTTAGAAATTGATGACGATGTTTCACTGGAAGAAGCAGGTTACTTCCGATTTCGGCGAAACGGGGAATTTCATGCGTTCAACCCGACGATGTTTAAAGCACTTCACAAGTTTGTTAAGGGTGGTGAGTCGGAAGATTATGATAAATATGCTGCTGCTGTTGAAAGTGGAGAGCCCTCCAGTTTACGGGATCTGCTTGCGTTCGGACCGAGTACGCCTATTCCAATTGAGGAAGTGGAACCCGCAGAGGATATTGTTCGACGTTTCACAACCGGTAGTATGTCTTTTGGCGCATTAAGTCGTGAGACGCATGAAACCTTAGCAATTGCTATGAATCGTCTTGGTGCGAAATCGGGAAGCGGAGAAGGCGGCGAGAATAGTACCCGCTTCAAACGTCAACCCAATGGGGACCTCGCCTCCAGCGCGATTAAGCAGGTAGCATCAGGACGTTTCGGTGTAACGCCAACATATCTCGCCTCGGCGCGGGAATTGGAAATCAAGATGGCACAAGGATCGAAACCGGGAGAGGGTGGGCAAATTCCAGGGCACAAGGTGACCGCTGAAATTGCCGCACTTCGACACTCTATCCCCGGGGTGCCACTGATTTCACCACCACCACATCACGACATCTATTCTATTGAGGATTTGGCGCAGCTCATCTACGATCTGAAGCAGGCAAATCCACAGGCAAAGGTTGCTGTAAAGTTGGTATCTGAATTTCTCGTTGGAACTATTGCATCCGGGGTTGCAAAGGGCTATGCTGATGTGATCCAGGTAAGTGGACATGAAGGCGGAACAGGGGCGTCACCACTTAGTTCCATTAAAAACGCAGGAACACCTTGGGAACTCGGGCTCGCGGAGACCCAGCGTGCCCTCGTACAAAATGAATTACGAGATCGTGTGGTATTACGGGCAGATGGCGGAATGCGCTCTGGGCGCGATATTGTTATGGCTGCGATGTTAGGGGCGGAAGAATACGGTTTCGGGACGATAGCGATGGTCGCAACGGGATGTGTCATGGCGCGCCAGTGTCATTTAAATACATGTCCGGTTGGCGTAGCCACTCAGGATCCCGCGCTCCGTGCGAAATATCCCGGGACACCAGAGATGGTCGTCAATTTCATGCTTGGTGTAGCGAACGAAGTCCGAGCGATCCTCGCGAATCTTGGGCACCGATCCTTAAACGATGTTATTGGGCGACCAGAATTGCTCCAACCAATTGATTTGGTGGAGTATCCGAAGGCAGCGATGCTAAATTTGGACGAAATTCTGATGCCTGCTGATCCGACGGGAACCCAGCCACGCTATCATCTACAGGAGCGGAATGATCGCGAAGATAAGCCTCTTGATAATCAGATTCTGGAAGATGCAGCGAAAGCAATTACACAGAAAACATCAATTCAACTTTCTTATCCTATCCAAAATACGAATCGAACAGTAGGGGCGCGATTATCTGGCGAGATTGCGAAACACTATGGCGATGCCGGTCTGCCTGATAGAACAATTCAGTGTAATTTTGAAGGCAGTGCTGGTCAGAGCTTCGGCGCCTTCTGTATCAGCGGTGTGCAGTTCGTATTAACCGGAGAAGCCAATGACTATGTAGGTAAAGGTATTGCAGGTGGTGAGCTTATTATTAAACCTGCTCCGACTGTGTCGTTCCAAACTTATGAGAATACGATTATCGGCAATACCGTATTGTATGGTGCCACAGGCGGCGCACTTTACGCAGCTGGGAGAGCTGGTGAACGGTTCTGCGTCCGAAATAGTGGTGCAACCGCTGTCGTTGAAGGGGTTGGAGACCACGGTTGTGAATACATGACCGCAGGGGTGGTTGTGATTCTTGGCGAAACTGGTAGAAACTTTGGGGCCGGAATGACAGGCGGCACTGCCTATGTCCTTGACGAAGAACAACAGTTTGAGAAGAAGTATAATTCGGATTGGGTGAAACTGGAGAAAGTGACCAATGAAACGGATATTAAGAATCTGCTGGCACTCATACAAAATCACGCCGCGTACACTGGGAGCCAATATGCTGAGAATATTCTGACGAATTGGGAGACTTTCCTTCCACACTTCTGGAAGGTTGTGACCCCGCCGCCACCGCCACCACCAGCTCCTGTCCAACTTAAAAGGAGAGCTGCAACGCGGAGAACGCGGAAACGGTAAAGGATATATTCAAGGG
>VXZL01000428.1 GCA_009845505.1 Candidatus Poribacteria bacterium
TAAGATAATAAGAAAAAAAAGAAAAAAGGAAAGGACTGATGACGGATCAACATAAACACGGTATTAAAACCGTTGCTATTCAGACAGGATTAACACAACTTATCATTCGGGCATGGGAAAAGCGATACAACGTCGTCACACCGCTGCGAACCGAAACGAATCGTCGTCTCTATTCCGATGCGGATATCTCGCGACTCACGTTGCTTCGTCTCGCGACTCAGGCAGGACATAGTATTGGACGAATAGCAAATCTATCGACCGAAGAACTTCTGGAACTCATTGGAACGGGTGGGACGGTTGTGCAGTCCGCTGCAATCGCAAAAGAGGATGTCTCACAGGAAACATCCCTTCATTTTTACATCGCTTCGTGCATCGCAGCGATTAAAAGATTTGAGATGCAAGCACTCGAATCAACACTCTTCGCCGCATCAGTCGCATTTAGCCAACCTGTTTTCCTTGAAAAGTTGATCACACCGCTGATGCAGAAAATTGGTGAACAATGGAAAGCAGGAACGTTACGGATCGCACACGAACATCTTGCCACTGCAGTTGTCCGAACACTGTTGGGCAGCATCTCTCAAGGATCTGATGTATCCGCCGCAATGCCAAATTTAGTGGTCGCGACGCCACGGGGTCAACTCCACGAAATCGGTGCCTTAATTGCCGGAACAACTGCAGCGTCGCACGGGTGGCGAGTCACCTACCTCGGTCCCAACCTACCAGCTGAAGAGATTGTAGGGTGTGCAGTGCAAAATGGGGCAAAGGCGATCGGGTTGAGCATCGTTTACCCGACAGATGACCCCCTTATGGCAAATGAATTACGGAAAATTCGACGCGGAATTCAAGCAGATGTTGCCCTGTTTGTCGGGGGGGCGGGGGCAATCGCCTACGACTCCGTCATTAACGTTATTGGCGCGGTGAGAATCAATGACATGCCAACTTTCCGCACCGAACTCGAAGCCTTGCGTGCGCAACAGAACGCGTCAGTAGCATCGGAGGAATCGTAGCGGAAAGACTATCTTCGTTCAAGTTGCCAGTTATTGATTGTTGAACAAGAGTTGTATGGTAACAGAAACCACTTCGTTACGCTCGCGTCTTTAACCAATATCTGATAACGGAAAGGATTTCGCAGAAATCCGTACCGAGAATTGTTCTTTCAATAACTATTCCCCTCGGATCGCTTGTCGTAAGATTCTCATCTGTTCAAGTGTTGCAGATGAGACTTTTCCATCCTGGGTAATCCCCATGTTCATTGTAATTACCAACTTCTGGGCAATACAGGTCTGCACATAATCAATAAGCCGCTGAGTAGCAAACAGGGGTGCAGCAATATCGGTATCTGGATATCCGTGCTGCCAAGGGTCATCGAGAAAAATCAAGCCGTGCGGTTGTAGTCCGCCTGCACTGCCACCCTCTGCAAAGAAACTTGCTGGTGGATTCACGAGCGGACCGCCAAACTCACCCGCATAGTACTCTTGAAATTCAGTCGTTTTGGGGAGAATCCAACTGTTCCAAGCGACAATGCGTTCGGGATTGCCAACCTTGGTCGCCTCATACAACTCTTCAAACGGCTGAAGCGGATACCGATCGTCGAACCAGTACCCCGCAATTTTTTTACCATAGCGAATACCGATCTCGGTAAGAATGTCACGCTCAATTTTGAAGAACCCTGACTTGTCTTGACGTAAAAACCCAGCGGCTTTCATCCACCCTGTATCCCCAACGCCATGATGGAAATAAAGAATAAGGGGTATATCATGTTCTTGCAGTTTGTCAGCCATCTCTCCAATTAGATCGCGTCTACACGTGCGTTCCGGCATAACCGCTTCGATCGATTTCAACGGAGCAGGGAAATGCATAACTCCGTGGACAGAAGTGAAAATAACGTAGCCTGCCCCAGTTTCACGTACCATATCGGCGAAAGTATCGATGTCAAAAGCGTTCACCGCTGCTGGATAGGATTTTTGTGAACCCCGCAACGGCTGCGTCGTTGTTGACCAGTGGAACATTACGCCATATTTCGCCTCGACGAACCAATCGGTATTCGCTCGTATTTCTTGAGCCTTCTTCCTTGAAGCAATCGTTGCTTTTGCTGCCGAGGGTGAAATCAGCTCAAGCGAATGGACTTTTATGTTTTCTACAGAGTTTGCCTTTCCGATGAGGCGCAGCGTAATTGTACTTTCACCTTCGGGAATGTGCAATGTCTCCTGAAGCGGTATCCTTTCAAAATTCTGCGAATCCCCTGCCCATCCGGTTGTTTGGCGGACTATCCAAGTAATTTTGCCGTGTCTTGTGATAATCTCGAACGCCGAACCTATTGCATCGGCATCGGCAGTATAAGTTAGCGCAATTTCATAATCAGAAGACCCCTGGAATTTCACCTTCCATGAGAGTGAAGCGGATGGTTTGTTCCAACCCTCAATCCAGTCCTGTGCCTGCAAGTGCGCAAGACCGGCATCTGTCTTGGCACTGTCCCCAAAAAGATAGATAACCGACGAAGGATCTGCTTCAACCAACCGCGGTTTCTTAAGCGTAGCGGGATCTCCCTCAATATCAAGAACGACGATGTCATCAATACCGTTTTGGTATTCCTCTGGAACCACGATCAAAAGTCCCCACGGATGTTGTCGCACGATTCCCCACAAAGTGCCGTCTACCGTGGGATTTCCCAGAATCCAAGCGTTCTTCACCACCCGATCGGTGATTGCTGGAAGCGTGATATTGTTCTTTCCAGCCCAAGAAAGCACATGAACGTAGATTCTGCCATCCTTGTAGGTTGTGACGTATTGGTCGGTGGGTTCAAATGGACCACCGCGAGTATTGATGATCGATTCCCCGTTCTCCTTAATCCACTCTTGAATCACTTCGTTTGCTCCAGGGAATCTGGACCTTTTCTGGCTATCCGACAATGGATTGACATTGATCTCTAAATCGCTACCCGCTGCATGCACCATATCTACAATCAACGCCTTGGCGGTTCCTTGATTACGCATAATTTCCTCCTCTGTGTGTGCAGCAAAAACCAGGCAGTTGAGCGCAAGTAAAATCGCAAAGAACGGACTTAGTTCGCGACGCTTTTCAACTTTCTGGCACACCTTGTTATGGGCATCTGCCTGCGCATTGAAATAGGTATGTGATGCCGATTTGACGGTAAAGCCCTCTTTTTTGCTGCCAGGGTCTACACCCACAGCAATCTCTTGATTACATCGTTTTGAAGGTTCTCTGTTGAGTCTTACATAGAATACGCCGTTGCTCCAAAACGGTGTTGCCTTGCCTGATTTTATTCGCTTCGCTGCCCTGGAAGGACGTGTAGGCATCAATGGCTTTTGATTCTTATCTACAACTGGGACAAACATAGTTTGTAACTTCCTTGGGATATGTATTTCCCCTTTTTAGAATCTCCCAAAGACACGCACAAAAATTTCCATGTAATTCTGGTCGTTAACATCACCGATTGCCCGTTGATCTATGTACCGCGCACCGATATGCAGAAACATCCGCTTTTCGTAAGCGACAAAACTCTTCTCCATTTCAGCCAACAAGGCTTGACGGACAAAATCGTTATCGTTCTCACGCATATCATTGAACAAGAGAATTTGCCCCCCACCGGTTAGCTTGATGGTTTTCGTAAACTGGTAGACAACCTTGAGGATAAGTGCGGGTGCCATATCGCGGACATTTGCGCGTTCAATTTGGCGTAGTCGGAGGCGACGGGAGACCTCCTCACCGTCAATCTCTCCAGTTAGGGAAAGGTATTCCAACCGGTCCTCCGCCATTCGGAAGCCATTACGGACAGTGTACTTGAACATTGGGCTAATCTCAAGCGACTTGGTAGGACGCATACGGTACAAGGTTTTGAAGATACCCACTTCGTAATGCTGGTTGTCTTTATCAAAGTCGTAGTCGTACTGAACTTTAGCGCGAGCTGTGGTGACCATCCGGTCAATTCCTAAGTATTCCCAAGTGATTTTGGCAGTGTTAATCAGGTCGTTCTGCATCAGCAGCGGATCCTTGCGTCGTTTTTCGACTTCAGTCCCGCCATCAACACCAAAGAACTGAACATCACCATCTTCTTCCATCTCCCAGACTTCCGGCTGTGATCGATAGAGGTGTTCGTCTTGCCTACTTA
Organism: Candidatus Poribacteria bacterium; assembly: GCA_009845505.1. Lineage (GTDB taxonomy): Bacteria > Poribacteria > WGA-4E > WGA-4E > WGA-3G > WGA-3G. The sequence goes on from VXZL01000428.1 coordinate 4,130, forward strand.
AAAATCCAGCGTAATACCACGTTTCGTCAGGGATTCGATCTTTCACCAACTTCAGCTCATTCTCAAAAACGAGCGAAGAGGCGTGTGGAAGTTCTTTTTGATAAACGAGATTAGCGAACGCTTTCGTTGAGGTTGGCGTATTTCTGAGTCTGATATTTTCTTCGATTTGAAACCCCAGATCCAGGTCAACAACACTCGTCTGCTGACTGATCTTGCGGTTCATGAAAAGCCGTACACCTTGAAGTCCAACATCGAATTCATAATTCGGATCCTTATCATTCTCCTCTTCGTCCCGAATGCCGTTGTTGTTCCGATCGCTCTCATCAAGGAAATCCTCGTCAACATCAAAAAGCAGAATATCATCCTCATAGTCGAAGATACCGTTGTTATTCTTATCAAGGTCTCCGGGGATAATCAGGGAGGGAGGATCAAGCGGTGTGTTATCGGAGTAGCGGTCTTGATCGTCATTATCGCCAACTGAACGAGAGGCATCGAACCGTGGGCCGACGCGAAACACTTCTGCCTGAAAGATGGCATCACCAACGGTTTGGAAGGCTTTGAAAACGGTCGTTGTCGCATCAAAGCGCGACCGCAAGTTTTTCCGCAACGCGCTTTTCGGTGTAACAGCCACTTCTGCTTTTATACCGTAGTTGGTAAAATTGGTTTCCAAATCCACCGCCCATACGGGTGTTTCGCGGAAGTACCAAGAGAGTCCTAACTGCGATTTTCCAAACTTTGTAACCTCACGTAAACCGATACCTGACCCTTCCATTGTCCCCTCTTGTCCGTTCAGTCGGTTAAGCAATCCAGGGACCATGAGAATTGTCCAATCGGTGCGATTCGAGCGGACCTCCCAACGGACACCGCTTAAGTCAATCTGATCAAAGGTGAATTTTGTGAAGGTCGTCGGGACTTCTCCGAGACTCAGGATATTTTTGACGCTACCCGCTGTCTCCTCAATCACCATGACACTGTGGAAACCCCGCCGAAAGAGACGATCAAAATCAAAACGGTCTTGTCTAACGCGTTCTTCCTCCGTATCTGCAAGGAAGTTCCGTCTGTTTGTGAAATCATACTCGACACGTCCAGAAAGAAACAACTTGCCGAATAGACTGTACACATCCTCTGCCTCAGCCCGGAACGTGAGGGAACAACAAAGCAAGACTTTTAAGAAAAAAAGGAAACTTTTAACAGGAAAATAAGGACCGAGCCAGGACTTTCGGTTGTCTGTATTTATTTCCATATCGTATTGGCTATCGGCTATCGGCTATCGGCTATCGGCAAGAAACCTTATAGCGGTTGCCCACACTTTACATACCACAAACTGATGGCTGACGGCTATCTCAAAATATCCTCCGGTCCGTAGGACTCCGTGAAGGTTGTCCAGGTTCCTGTGTGTTTATCAAGACGGCTCAATCCACGATATGTGCCAAACCAAACATAGGTGTTATCTACCGCCACGGAGAGGATACCGTTATGTGCTAAACCGTCCTCTCGGGTGTAAGTCGTCCAACTATCCGTCAACTGATTAAACCGACTGACGCCTGCATTATAGGTGCCGATCCACAGTTCCGTGCCATCCACACCGATATTGGTAACCTTGTTGCTGGCGAGCCCATCTTCTGTTGTATAGGCATCCCAAATATTCGTCTTTTCATTATAGAGCGTCACACCACGATCGCTGCCAAACCAGACCCGATCGCCATCAATAGCGATACAACTGACTTCATCACTTGCAAGCCCATCTTCCACTGTGATTGTCTTCCAAGTGTCTCTACCGATGTCGTACTTGCTGACCCCTCGGCGTGTCCCGACCCAGACGTGTCTCTTGCTTGCCGTGATACACCAAATTTGATCGGTAACTAACGATTCTGCGAACTCCTTAGATATAGCGGAAGGCTGGATTTCGGTTCCCGACGTATAGGTGATCCAAGCATTAAGGTCATCCGCTGTGCGAGGATATTTTCCAATCCCAGAGTTAGTGCCAACCCAGATGCTATCGCCGTCACTGCTGACAGAGGTTATATTATTGGCAGGCAACCCATGCTCAGTTTTGTACTGATCCCACCGGAGTGCTAATTTATCAAAGCGGTTCGCCCCATCGCGTGTCCCGACCCAGACATATTGTTCATCGGTTACAATAGAGCTCACAACGTCATCGGAGAGCGTGTCTCTCTTTTTGCGTCGATGCTCATGCCAGTGGCCGCCATGGGTTTCTATATTTTCGGATCCACCTTCCTGCCGATAATTCTTCCAAGTCCCCAAGGATTTATCATAGCGGGACATACCTTTGTCAGTTCCGACCCAGACAAAACGTTCATCTGTATCAACTGTCCGAACAGTCCGACCAACAAGCGTTGGCAATGATGTCAAAGGTGTCCAAGATTCTTTCCGCTTGTCATAGCGGGAAAGCCCACGCAAGGTTCCGACCCATACGTAGTCTTCATCAACCGCAAGCCCATACTCACCGACATGGTTATGGAGTAGGCCTTTGATATCTCTAAACGCTGCCCAAGTACCAGAAGCGAAATGGAATCGCCGAAGCCCACTGTTGGGTGCAGCTAACCATAGATAATCTTCGTCGGCTGCCAGTTCAAGCGTTCCGCGTCCGGATCTGATTGTCGTCCACTCTTTGTTCCGCCTATCGTATCGTGTAACTCCTACATCTTCCCAAGGTCTATAGAGTATCCATACGTCCTTCTCTGTTGCAATAATGCGTCTAATGGTCCTCGAAGCAAGTACATCGTTCGTTGAAAAGGTTGTCCATTTTTTTGTTTTCTTATCGTACCGCGACAATGGACGGTTGCTACCTCTGTCCCATTCCGAACGCGCAACCCAGATGAAATCGTCATCTACAGTAATCCACTCTCCGCCTCTACCGGCGAGTCCATCCCTTGGACCGAAGTCTTTCCATTCACGGGTAATCTCATTGTACCGAGTGAGTCCACGCCCAGATGCAAACCAGACATTTGGTCCATCAACCCCAAGTGCATTTACACGTTCAATCTGCTCATGCCTATCCTCTTCAACTACTTCCCATGTCCGAGTCGTTTTACTATAATGGTTTAATTCCAAACCTATCATCGGAATGACCCAGACACTCTGTTCACTCACAGCAATTTTACTTAAATCGTCTGTAGAGAGTCCATCCTCTGTCGTAAAATGCTGCCATGTATCCGCCATTTTATCGTAACGGAGAATACCGTAGTCTGTCGTGAACCAGACTGCGTCCGTATCCACATAGGTCCAACGCAGGAGTGTCATGGATCTTTTCTGTGTAGACTTCAGAATATCTAAGCGTGTAAAACGCCGCCACGTCTCTGTTGGCCGATGAAATCGTACAATACCACCATTGGGTGAAGCTCCCCAGTTACTGAACCAGATGTAATCGCCATCGAACTTGATGTTCGAGACTTTGATTTCAAGGAACGGCTCCCGCACTGGACGGGACTGATGTGCTACCTCTCTCCCACTTTGCGTCTCATATTCAACCAGACCAATATCTGTTGCCAACCAAAGTGTTCCATCCGCCTCACAGAGGATGTCGCGAATACTATAGGGCACGTTTGAGAGGGAATTCCAAGAATCAGAAGCGATTGTGTAACTGCCGAGACCGTGTGGTGTGCCGATCCAAAGGACGCCATCTTGAAAGGCAAGTGCGGTAACATTGGGAGAGGGCAACTGTTTATTAAAGGAGAGTGGAAGCCAAGACTGGCGGGTGCTGTCATACTTTGCCAGCCCTTGACGTGTCCCTGCCCAAAGTGTCTGTCCTGTGGGAGCGGTTTGTAACCCCGAATCTGTAGTAAGCAGCACATTAACGTAAGAATTCGGAAGACCGTCGGCGGCCGAGTGCATCTTCTCATCTTCAATCGAATACCGCCAAACACCTTCCGCACCGCCAAACCAAACATTGGCATCGCGAGCGAGTACAGATGATATAAGTGGGTCTTTAGGCGTATCTGGTAGGGCAAGCTGCGTCCATACTTGAGAAATTGTATCATACACCGCAGGACCGAGACTCGTACCGAGCCAAAGGTAGTGGCTCGGCGATGCAGTATCCACATCAACGGATGTCACGAAAGCTTCACCTTGTGTTTTCTCACGAGATGGGATCCGAAATGTCCATTCACCGCCCAAAGATGCCCGTGTCCCAAGCCCGCGATCGGTCCCGATCCAAATGGAATAGTTATCAGTTTCCAGAGAAGCATTACTGGCGACTGGCGACTGGCCACTGCTTAGCTGAATACATATTGATGTGATATAGGAAGTTGGCAATCCATCTTCTTTGGAAATCGTTTCCCAACTGTGCGTTTGCGGTGAGTAAATCGAAATCCCTGCGACTGTCGCAACCCAAAAGTTTCCATCCGGGTCGCGCGCTATATCCCGTACGTCGTTGTCGGTGAGAAAATCGGCTTGTTTGTAAAGCGTCCACTCACCGGTTACCTTATCAAAACGGCTCACACCATCCTCTTTGCTCGCGAACCAGACATCGTTACCTTGTGTTGTAATCCAGCTGACATGATTGCTCGATAATCCATCTGCTCTCGTGTAGTGGACCCATGTGTTGACAGGTTTAATGAACCGATGCACACCCGCATTAGCAGTTCCGAACCAGACTTGGAACCCATCTGCCCGGATCGAGGTAATCATATTGCTTCTGAGCAAATCAGTTTTCGTATACGTTTTGATGAACGTTTGGTCAACCTGATTGTATTGACTGACCCCCTCGTTTTGCGTGCCAAACCAAACACTGTCATCGTCCACCGCAATCGTAGCAATCTGGCTGCCTATCAAACCATCTGATTTGGTATAGTTATTCCAAGAATCGGTATCTCGATGATAGCGACTCACCCCACCCCTGCTGAACCTTGGATCCTCATCCCATCCATGTGGATCAGGATTTATTTCTCTATCGGTGCCGACCCAGACGTACTCTGGCTCGACTGCGATCGTTGTAATTACTTTGCTGACTAAGCCATCTTTCCGAGTGCGTACCGCCCAACTATCTATCGTTTTGTCATAACGGTTCAACCCATCGGATGTCCCAAACCATACGTAGTTTCCGTCCACTGCAACAGAAGAGACTTGGTCACTCGCCAAACCGTCAATAGTTCGGAAAGTCGAAAAAGCGTTTGTTTGGACATCGTAACGGCTCACCCCTTCATCCGTAGCAAACCAAACCCATTGCCCATCAACAGCAACGGCATTCACCATATCGTTTGCCAACCCATCTTCCATTGTATAGTGGAACCACTTGTCCTGTTGGCGATCCCAGCGCGAAACTCCCCTCGCTGTCGCAATCCATACATTGTCTGCATCTGCAGCAATACAGTTAACTTCGTTACTGACGAGCGTCCGTTCCGTGGGCCACGTCTTTACAGGTGCCGAACCCGTTTGGGAATCCTCAAAGGGTACATCGGATTGCCGATCAGTTGCTAATGTCCCACATCCCATAACTATAAACAGGAGCAGTAACACCAAAACACAGACATTAGAAAATCCGTAAAGTGTTCTAAAGTCTGTAAAGTTGTGAAGTTGTTTCAGATTGCGTCCCAACTTTACAGAATTCTTCCACTCGCTGCCTGAAGGGGGCAAGCCGACTTTAGTATACTTGCTGCTTTTCGCAAGCGATCTTTGCGGCTCACGATTATCTGCTCGCTTTATCATTTCTAATTACCTCTTAATAACTTACAACTAACAACCTTAGCACACTTCATAACTTTCCTTATCAGTCGATGACAATCTGTTCGATAGAATGCACAAACAACACATCTTTCACTTCATCATAACGCTGGAGTATTTGAGACAAGTCATCAGAATTAAGGTCTTCGCCGGTTAATCCTGTGATGACGAGGTCAGCCTGAGCGGATTGATGGGACACTTCGTCTTCCAATGATTCCAAACTGTCATAGGAAACTGATGTCACATTTTGCATCGAGATTGGCAATCGTCCTTCTATCATGAGGGTCGAGAGTTTGTCCGCTTCTCGCTCAGCGTCTCTGGAATCGGAACAAGCGAAGAGTCTAATCTCTGCGCCTTTCCAGTCGGGATGTCCAATAATAATATACGCCAGCAAGAGCATCATCGGGGCATTATTTAGATTCTCCTCTGTCACCCAGACATGGATGGAGGACTTATAACCGAAGCGGTACCCCGTGGATCTGAGGATTAGAATATTGAAAAGCGAATTTACAGCGATCCGCGTGCCTTGTTTGATCTCCTCAATTTCCTCTGGAGTCTCCTCATCAAACTCAAAGAGTATGGTATTGTTAGGCAACCCCGAAATCCCCGGCATCTGTGCTATTTGTGTGATTGCAAGTTGAAACGTTGGACAAATCAGGGTATCAACGAAAACGCTGGCTCTACTGACCTCCGTCCGTTTAATGAGTTCATCAACGTGGAGGCGTGCCTTTATCTCGTTTGGAAATGTGTAATCCCCAAGGTAGAGTTGAACGAAGTGTCCGAAACCGTGTCTGTGGCAGATCCACCGGAGCAAGTCGAAATGCCCAAGTCGATGTTCCCCTAAACGTGAAACGGCGACGATCGAAGGGCGCCATCCACCTTCAGAGGTCATAGCCCGACTTTTTTGGAGTGTCGTCTGCAACCAACGGGTTAGCTGAAACATTGTTCCTTGAAAGATTGCGGCAAAGTCGCGCTCGTCTTGACGGCTGCGGCGAAGCCCTATGTAGGTGCCACCCATGAGGACGAGCGCAATCAGGGCATAGAACGCGCTAATCTGAACCATCATCAGCCCGCACATCACGGTCCCCAGCAGAGACAAATACCAACGAGAATGAAAGGTCGGACGATAAGACGGATTGCCTGCGAAATGCTCAAGAAATGATACCGCACAGAGGGCTCCATAAGTTACCATAAAAAACATACTCAAAATTTGGGCGATAAAGTCCACATCGCCTATGACAACAAACACTATAGCAACAATACCCGACACACCCGTCGCGTACACGGGTTCTTGACTTTTTCCCACACCGGTTTCCATCAGACGATTCAGTCTCGGAATCGGAAAGACGTTATCACGGGCGAGCATTTGCAGCGTCCTTGGT